>JAODAO010000416.1 GCA_025463465.1 Glaciihabitans sp.
CCGGTTAGGGTGTTATCATGCGTTGGGGTCAAGGTTTTTTCGCCGTCCAGGCGATTGCCGGGGCAGCTTGGTGGATCGCGGTATTCGCATCCCCGTTTTTGCGTGAGGCCACGCTTGGTCAGCTCAACCCGGTGGCGGTTGCCGCGCTCGACATCCCCCTGTTTGTGATCGCTTCGGCGGTAGCGGCCCTCGGTGTGCGCGCCGCCGCGATCGTGGCCACCGGGTGGACCGCTCTCGTCGCCATCGCGCTGGCGGTTTATGCGACCGTCACCGGCGAGGCGGGCTGGGGTGTGCTGGTAATGATCGGCGCTGCCGGCTGCTCGATGCTGGCCGCGAGCCTGATCGTCCTCGGCCGGGTACCCACGGCCTGGATCACCTACGGACCGTTCGGATTCCGCTCCGCCCCCATCCGCCAAAAGACGGGAAGTTACCTGGCCCAGACGCTGGGGCAGCTGGTGTTCTTCTGGGGACTCTTCCTGGTGGTGTTCCCCCTCGCCATCACATCTTTTGAACACCGCTGGGGCGTGGCGATAGCGTTCCCGCTCATCGCCGGACCGGTCGGATTCGTCATTCTCGTTCTCGCGAGCGCACTGGGAATCTCGTCGGCCTACGTGATGTCGACGCTGGGCGGTGGCACACCGCTGCCATCTGCGATGCCGAACCGGCTGGTGATCAGGGGCCCGTACCGCTGGATCCGCAACCCGATGGCCGTCGCGGGCATCGCCCAGGGTGTCGGCGTTGGGCTTGTGCTGTCGTCCTGGCTGGTTGTGCTCTACGCGGTTATCGGGTCGGTGTTGTGGAACTACGCCGTGCGCCCGCTGGAGGAGGCCGACCTCGAAAAACGCTTCGGCGACCAGTTCCGCGACTACTGCGCCTCGGTGCGCTGCTGGGTTCCCCGCTTCGGTGGCATCCGGCGGCTGGATTCCTGACCGCCGGATGCCGCATCGGCGGTGAACACGCTGCTGTCTTATGCGGCGCCGCAGACCTCGGTGAGTTCGTCGGTGGCCGCGGTGAGGTCGACGAGGATGGCGTCCATCTCGTCGGGGTCGATGTCCTCGGGGTTTGAGGCGGCAACCGCCCTGGCGTCACCGATCTGCGAGAACACGTCGTGGATCCTGTCACCCGTCGCCTTGACCTCGGCATTGGTTACCTGCGAGATGTTCTCTTCGAACAGGTCAACAAATTCCTTGAATGCGGCGTCTCCGGCGGCGGGGTCGGCCTGCAGTTCAGCGGCGCTTTCGGCGATGGATGTCTCCATCTCGGTGACTCCCGCGATGAGGGTGGTGCACGCGTCTTCGACGGACTGCTCTTCCACAACCGGAGCCGGGCTCGCCGCGGTGGTTTCGGCGTCGGGGGTCGATGAACATCCCGAGAGGATCAGTCCGGCGATGCCGAGAACGGCGAAAATGGAAAGGCCGTTTGTGCGTGTGTTAACCATGAAGTCCCCCGTGAGTTTTGATCAGGTACAACGGTAGCAGAGGGGTTTCATCGAATCCGGCTGGTGTCCGTGGGGGTCGACGAGACCGCGCGATACAGCCGGGTGGAGTTCGTTAAACCAGCCGGGAACTTTCCCGCCACAGTGCGGTGTGTGCCGCACAATGGAGCAATGAGCTACCTCGCCGCTGACGGCCGCTATGACTCGATGAAATACAACCGCACGGGACGCTCGGGGCTGCAGTTGCCCGCCCTGTCGCTCGGTTACTGGCACAATTTCGGCGACGACCGCCCGTTCGAGACCCAGCGCGAGATCAGCCGCCGCGCGTTTGACCTTGGCATCACCCACCACGACCTGGCCAACAACTACGGCCCGCCGTATGGCTCGGCCGAGGTCAACTTCGGGCGGATGATGCGCGAGGACTTCGCCCCGTACCGGGACGAGCTGGTCATCTCCACGAAGGCCGGCTGGGACATGTGGCCGGGCCCATACGGGCAGGGTGGCGGCTCCCGCAAATACATGCTCGCCTCCCTCGACCAGTCCCTCACCCGCCTCGGGCTCGACTACGTCGACATCTTTTACTCCCACCGCCTCGACGCCTCCACCCCGCTTGAGGAGACGATGGGGGCGCTGAACTCGGCCGTGCGGCAGGGCAAGGCCCTTTATGTGGGCATCTCCTCCTACGATGCAGAGCGCACCCGCGAGGCCGTGGCCATTCTGCGCGACCTCGGCACCCCGATGCTCATCCACCAGCCGTCGTACTCGATGCTGAACCGGTGGATCGAGACCGAGGGGCTGCTGGATGCCGCGGAGGACCTCGGGTTCGGGGTGATCGGCTTCACTCCGCTCGCGCAGGGCCTGCTCACCGGCAAGTACCTGAACGGCATTCCTGACGGATCCCGGGCGTCCCGCGAATCCAGCCTCGACGCATCCACCATCACCGACGAGGTCGTTGCGCGGCTGCGTTCCCTTGACGCGATCGCCACAAAGCGGGGTCAGAGTCTCGCCCAGCTCGCTCTCGCCTGGGCGCTGCGGGATGACCGGGTGACGTCGCTGGTGATTGGCGCCTCCAGCGTCGAACAGCTCGAGCAGAACGTCGGCGCGCTGAAGAACCTCGAATTCAGCGCGGCCGAGCTCGCGGAGATCGACGGGTTCGCAACGGATTCCGGCGTCGACCTGTGGGCATCCGCGCGGCAGGGCGAGGTTTAGCCCGGCAGGCCTGGCCTGACGCAGCAGGTCAGGTCGAACGCAGCCGCTCCGGAAGCTGCTCAGGGTAGCGGGTGCGGCTCGCCCAGGTGGTCGAGGCGCACGTAGCGAACGCCGGCGCTGCGCACGGACAGGGCGACGCCGTGCTCGTCGAACTCGTAGGCCATACTTTCGCCGAGGGAACCGAAGCCACTGCCGGTGTGCACCCGCAGCGCGTTCTCGTCCACGATCTCCAGTTCGACCAGGAAACCGGTCGGATCGGCCGCCCCCGGGTTTATCGAGACGAGGCGATCCCCCAACCGCACGATATCGAGCACACCCCAGATGGTGGCGAACCGGCCGGTGAAGCGGGCGGGGTCGATGGGCGGGTGCTCTGGCGCCGCGGTGAGCGAGAGTTCGGCGGCGGGCGCGCGCACCAGGGCCGCGTCGATGAGCAGCAGGATGCCGGAGGACAGCTCGGCCGCCGGGCCGTCGACCGCGTTGGTCATCACCGAGAT
Source organism: Glaciihabitans sp. (assembly GCA_025463465.1). Taxonomy (GTDB): domain Bacteria; phylum Actinomycetota; class Actinomycetes; order Actinomycetales; family Microbacteriaceae; genus Glaciihabitans. Next base: position 3,139 of record JAODAO010000416.1, read on the forward strand.
CGCCAGCCCCGCCGTTGGGTCGATGAAGCTGCGG
>JAODAO010000424.1 GCA_025463465.1 Glaciihabitans sp.
AGGTGATGCCGCCCGTGAAAACGTCCTTGCCGAGGCTGGGGGCGAGGGCCGCGATCTGGCGCTTGCTCAGGTGGCGGTGGTGGGGAACCCCCGGTGGGCGCCCACCGGTGTAGCTGAAGATGTCATACAGGAGCATCCCGGCGCCGATGTAGGCACGCTCGAACGGACCTTTGGTGAGTGGGAACAGAAACCGCACGGGCTTCACGAGGTGGGGCGCGAGGCGCTGCAGCAGCAGACCACGTTCGATCAGCGCTTCCCGCACCAGCCGGAAATCCAGCTGCTCGAGGTAACGGATACCACCGTGCACCAGCTTCGACGACCGGCTCGACGTTCCGCTTGACCAGTCCCTGGCCTCGACCATTCCGACGCTCAGGCCGCGGGTGACCGCGTCAAGCGCAGAGCCGGTGCCAACGATTCCCCCGCCGACCACAAGAACGTCGAGTTCTTTGTCTTTGAGGGCCCGGATGGCGGCATCCCGCTCCTCCGGTCCAAGTTTGTTTGAACGGGTGACGGAACTGGGCTGGGCCATTCGTGCCTCCTCAGGCGGTGAATCGCTGCGGCATCATTGCCGCGCAGTCCAGCCCACGCTACCCCTGGTGATACGGGGCGACAACTACTTCCACTCGCTGGAATTCCTTGAGATCGCTGTAGCCGGTGGTCGCCATCGAGCGGCGCAGTGCACCGATCAGGTTGACGCGACCGTCGGCAACGGTGCCCGGTCCGAACAGGACCTGCTCGAGCGGTGCGACGCCGCCGACCTCAACACGCTTGCCGCGGGGAAGCTCGTTGTGGTGGGCTTCTGCACCCCAGTGCCATCCGCCGCCGGGGGCGTCGGTGGCGCGGGCGAGGGCTGATCCGAGCATCACGGCGTCGGCTCCGACGGAGATCGCCTTGACGATGTCGCCACTGGTTCCGAGGCCACCGTCGGCGATGACGTGAACGTAGCGTCCGCCGGATTCGTCGAGGTAGTCGCGGCGAGCGCCGGCGACGTCGGCAACGGCGGTTGCCATCGGGGCGTGGATGCCGAGGCTGGCGCGCGTGGTCGACGCAGCGCCGCCGCCGAACCCGACGAGCACACCGGCTGCACCGGTGCGCATCAGGTGAAGGGCCGCGGTGTAGGTGGCGGCGCCACCGACGATGACGGGGACGTCGAGCTCGTAGATGAACTTCTTGAGGTTGAGGGGTTCGGTCGAGCGCGAGACGTGCTCGGCGCTGACCGTGGTGCCGCGGATGACGAACATGTCGACTCCGGCATCCACAACGGTTTTGTAGAGTTCCTGCGTGCGCTGCGGGCTGAGGGCACCGGCGACGGGAACACCGGCCGCGCGGATCTCGGCGAGGCGTGCGGTGATGAGCTCTGGCTTGATCGGCTCGGCGTAAATCTCCTGCATGCGACGGGTGGTGTCACCGGGCTCGAGGTTCTGGATCTCGAGCAGCAGCGGCTCAGGGTCTTCGTAGCGGGTCCAGACACCTTCGAGGTCGAGCACACCGAGGCCACCGAGGTTACCCATGGCGATCGCGGTGGCGGGGCTCACCACGGAGTCCATCGGAGCGGTCATCACCGGGATCGGGAACGTGTACGCATCGATCGTCCAGGAGACGGACACGTCCTTCGGGTCACGCGTGCGCCGGCTCGGCACAATAGCAATGTCGTCAAAGGCGTAGGCGCGGCGCGCGCGCTTGGCGCGTCCGATCTCGATGTCACTCACCGCACCAGCCTACCGGCGGCAGCCGCTGACTTCTTCAACCGATGCCCGCGGCGCCCCCGATCCTGCGGGATCACGCCTTCCCCTGGGCGTTTCGCTCGCCAACCCGGCATGCTGGTCGCATGAACGACGCCACTGCACCCACTCCCGGCTTCGGCCCGAGGCACGCCGCCGTTATCGAACCTGCCGCCCGGTCGACCGCGGGCCCGGGGTCGGATTCGCGCGCCCCGCTCGTACATGCTGAGCCGCTGGACGTCCTTCGCTCTCGAACCAGCGAAAAGTGGACGACCTACCCGGCCGACGTACTCCCGCTGTTCGTCGCGGAGATGGATTACCCGCTCGCGGAACCGGTGGCCCAGGCGATGATTGACCGCATCCGTGCATCCGACACCGGCTATGTCGCCTCGGCAGGGCCCCTCGCACCGGCATTTGTGCGCTACGCGAAGGCGACCTGGAACTGGGACGTCGACCCCGGCCAGGTGCGCACAACAACCGACGTGTCCGTGGCGATTGTCGAGCTCCTGCGGCAGGTGATCGCGCCTGGTGAGGAAGTGGTGATCACCCCGCCCGTGTACCCACCGTTCTTCGAGTTCATTCCGGAAGCCGGCGGAGTCGTTCGCGAGGTCCCGCTGGTGGACGCCGGTGACGGGCTCGGCCTGACGCTTGACCTTGCCGGGCTGGAGCGGGCCTTCGCGTCAGGCGCACGAGCGTTCCTGCTCTGCAATCCGCACAATCCACTGGGCCTTGTGCATTCGCGGGCGACACTGGAGAAGGTTGCCGAGCTGGCCGAACACTACGACGTCACCGTGGTGAGTGACGAGATCCACGCGCCGCTGGTGCACGTCGATGCCCACTTCACGCCGTTCCTCACCGCGTCAGACTCGGCCCGCACCCACGGCATCGCCGTTACCTCCGCCAGCAAGGCGTGGAACCTCGCTGGGGTGAAGTGCGCCCTGATGGTCTCGGGCAGCGAGCGCGGCGACGCGATCCTGCACCGGTTGCCGGAGGAGGTGGGCGCCCGCACCAGCATCCTCGGACTGCATGCCAGCGTGGCCGCGTTCACCGATGGTGGCCCCT
>JAODAO010000441.1 GCA_025463465.1 Glaciihabitans sp.
TGTCATGGTGGGGCCTCCGGTGGTGGGGTGGGGTCGGGTCGCGGTCTCTGGGGCACCGCGACGCGACCTGGTTCAGATGGAGGGGATCGGCGGGTTCGTTAGAACTCCGATGACCACTGCTCCTGGACTGATGCGAGCATGTCGTCGACGGACTGGTCGCCATTCAGGGTGAGTTGGAACTGCTCGTCGAACTGGCGCATCAGTTCTTCCGCGACGGGAAGACCTGTGAACTCGTTCGCCGGGTAGCCGGCCTGGTAGATCTCGAAGGCCTTGGCGAACAGTTCGTCCTTGCCGGCAAAGTCCGGCGTGGAATTCTTGTTGCCTGGGAAAGCATTGGCAACTGTCGACAGCTCGGCGTTGACCTCTTCGCTCATCAAAAAGTCCACGAGCTTCCAGGCCTCGGTCTTGTGCTCGGAGGCATCCGACACCCCGATTCCCCAGGACGCGTAGGGGATTCCGCGGTCACCGGTGAAGTCGTCCTTAGCGGGCACCGACGAGATGCTGAAGTTCAGGTCGGGGTTGGTTTCGCGGATCTGGTTGATGTGGGCGAGCGAGTCGACCATCATCGCGATCCGGCCGTTGGTGAATTCCTCCACCATGTCCTGTTCCTTCGCGGTGAAGGCGCCGGGCGCGATCAGGCCGTCGTCGTACATCCCCTTTACGTACTCGACGATGGAGGCCACCTCCGCATTGTCAACATCGGGCTTCCCGTCGTCGAGCATGCTGCCGCCCGAGGACCATACCCACGACATCACGTTGTTTTGGATGACACTCGGTGTTTCAAGGGAGAGGGGGAGCCCCCACCCCGCCGCGTCAGTTTTGTCGGTGATCGCCTTGGCCGCCGCCTCGAACTCCGTGCGGTTGGTCGGCGGTGCCGCTACCCCGGCGTCGGCGAGGATATCGTCGTTGGTGAAGAGCGGATAGACGAAGTTGACGACCGGGATCATGTAGGTCGAGCCGTCTATCTTAATTTGGCTGGCTAACACGCTGTCGTCGTAGTCGTTGTCCGCCATCAGTTCGGTGAGGTCGGCGATTGCTCCCTGCTTGGAGAAGTCGTTCACCCACGCGCCGTCGAGCCCAACCACATCGGACATCGTGCCGGCCGCGGCCCCGGCGAACAGCTGTTCCTTTGTGGAGGCATACGGTCCGCTGAGGAGTTCCACCTTGATTCCGGGGTTCTCTTCCTCGAACTGGTCCATCATCCCGCGGAGCGCGCCGTCGGGCAGCTCCGGTTCCCACCACTGTGCGAACTCGAGGGTGACGTCGCCTCCCGCATCATCACCGGATGAACTTCCGCTGCAACCCGCGACCGCCAAAAGACTAAATGCAGCAATCCCGACACCGATGGCGCGGACTGCGCGGTGTGTCGTTCGAGCCTCTTTGCTCATGATTCTCCCATTCTGGAAACATGCGGTTTCTCGCCGTTTCTTGCGCTTCTTTGCACTTGAATGCGACTGTATCCCCGTTCTGCGATGCATGTCAACGTAAAGCGGAAATGAACTTTTTGTGTCTTTTCTAAGCTTCTCCGCCGCAAAGGACTGTATACATCCGGATTTACTGCGCGGTTGCTGCGCTTCTTTGCGCCTTCGATGCGACATTAGGCAGGAATGTGCTATTTCTAGAGCATGGAAGCCATCCCCCTAATTGCCGACGATATTCACGACGATCGACCAAAGCGCCTGCCAGCAGGCCGCAAGGCCGACCTCGCTGCGTATGTGTCACAGGTAGGCCAGGTGACGGTAGGAATGGTGGCAGAACGGTACGGGGTATCGATCGACACCATCCGCCGGGACCTCGACCAGCTGGACGCCGAGGGTGCCGTCATTCGCACCCATGGTGGTGCGGTAAGTGCCGCGGCTGGCTCTCGCGACAGTGGACTCGACGTCCGCCTGCGGCTGCAGCCTCAGGAAAAGGAGATCATCGGTTCACTAGCGTCGACCCTCGTTGAGGACGGCTCGGTGATCATGATCAACGCGGGAACAACGACGCTGGCCCTGGCCCGCCATCTCAGCAATCGCCGCGACCTGACGATCGCAACGAACAACCTCCGCATCCCTGCCGAGATTTCGCCCAGTGCATTCCGCGACCTCTACATTTTTGGAGGCTCGGTGCGCACCATCACCCAGGCGACCACCGGGCCGGTCAGTTTTCAGGTCGGCCCCAATAACACCGAGGTTGATATCCACACTGACCTCGCGCTTATCGCCGTGGGTGCCGTCTCTGCCACGCACGGCTATTCCACCAGTAACCTCGGCGATGCGGCGATGATGACCGACATGATGAAACGCTCCAAACGGGTGGCGATCCTCGCCGACTCGTCGAAGTTCGGTCGACGGCTCTTCGGACAGGTGTCCGGGCTGGAAGGTGCGGACTATTTCGTAACCGACAGCATCCCGCCCGATGACCTCGTGGAGGCACTGCAGCAGAACGGCGTCCAGCTGGTCACACCCAGCAACCAACCGCCCATGTTGCTGAACTAAAGCCGCGGGCGTCACGGAGCGCCGGGAGCGGTCCGGTCCGCCGTGTTCTGCCACGCTGACCTCATCGCGTTCTGTTCGATCAGCTCTTTCCGTAGCCAAAGAATCCGCATCCCTGAGGACCTTCAGGGGATGGGGAACGACAGCCTGTCGATGTCAGCGCGGGAACCGTCCGACCTGACCAACAACTACCAACCCATCGACTAGAGCGTGCGCGATTCCACTGCCAACGCCCGAACGTACGAGGGCACACCGGTTCGGGGCCGTTCCCTGGCCGATGACTCGCAACGAATTGATATCAACCGGTTGACCAATCGGCTGGACTTTCACCAAGCTGTTCAATATGGTTTCCTCAACGGGCCATTTATGCCGGTCCGGGGCATCTTCATTGGCGAAGGACTGACGACACCCATCGTCACCCCTTGCGGATGACGGTGACCACCTGCGTCACGATCCTTCCTCCCCCGAGTGCCCCGCGGCGCCCGAACAATACGACTAGGCAGTGTGCCACTGTGCCCGTTTATCCGGTAAGCGCCACCGAAACCATCAGCGCCAACCTCGGCTCCATGGTGGCCGGGTCGGCGTCGTCCGCTGTCGCTACCCGCCTGCTCGAATTGTTCACCGACGGCTCCATCGCCCCCGGCACCCGCCTCCCCCCGGAACGCCAGATCGCCGCTACCCTTGAGGTCGGCCGCTCCGCCGTGCGCGAGGCCCTGGCCGCTCTTGAGATCCTTGGTCTCGTCGACGTGCGCCCCGGCTCTGGCACCTACCTGCGCGGCAACGCGAGCGAGCTGCTGCCCCAAACGCTGAGCTGGGGGATGATGCTCAGCCAGCCCCTCACCGCCGAACTGGTCGAGGTGCGCGGAGCCCTGGAAATTTATGCGGCGCGACTGGCGACGGACCGGATGTCGGACGAATCCCTCGAACGCCTGCGCGGACACCTGCAGGACATGCGGGCGTCGGTGAAGAACCACAAAACATTTGTGGAAGCCGACCTGCAGTTCCACCTCGAACTGGCCGACAGCACCGACAACACCGTGCTGCGCGACCTGCTGCAGAGCATCCGCTCGATGCTGCGCGTCTGGGTCGACCGGGCGGTGGAAGACGACGAACACGCGCAGACCGCGCTCGAGGAACACACCGCTGTTTTCGAGGCGATCGCGGCACGCGACTCCGAGGCGGCCGCCAACGCGATGTTCGCCCACATGCAGACTGCCGGGGTGCGCCTCGCCGGCACGGTCGAGTCACACGGCCACTAGACGGTCGCTAGATCCTGTCTAATCTCGCGGCCTGACTCGGTCCCTCAACGCTCCAGCGCAGTGCTCCGAACGCGCCCACGCTGAGCTCGACCGGTGAGTCGATACCGTCGCCGGAGCGCAGCGCGGCAACATCCACCGTGATTCGCTGTTCCCGGCCAGCGAGGTTCGCCAGCAGCAGCACGGTGCGTTGCCCGTTGGTCGCTGCGATGAGGGTCAGCCGCGGAGGCAAGTCCCCCTCGATGCTGTGCAACTGCCAGCCGGCGATATCTGCAATCCAGCCGATGGCGGTGGCCACGGGGAAGTCTGCTCCGCCGCCGGCGGTGATGCCGCGCGGGCCCCACACCTCGGCGTAGGTGACGCTAGCTACGCCGGGGACGGCGAGAGCCGACGCGCTGGCGATCGTCCACGCGGCGAATCCGCGGCTGCGCTGGCGGGGGTCGGTGGCGGCGCGCACCGCCTCGGCGGCGTAACCGTCTGAAAGGGTGTCGGAGGTGCCGGATATCGGCGCGGACGTGGCGACCGCGTTGAAGCGGGACCGCAGGGTCACCGGACCAACGTGGACGGGTCGACCGGCGGCGATTGACACGGCCTGCTCGGCGACAATGCGCTGGATCGGGATCGACTCGATTACCTGGTCGCGACCCAGGTCGTGCATCTGCGGGGTGATGCTGAACGACAGCGCGTCACCGTTGTTCCCGATGCGCTCGTGGTTGCGGTTCAGCTCGGTGAAGTGGGCACGGGTTCCCCCCACGAGTTCCGCGGCGGGGAAACGTTCCCCGGCCGTTGTCGCAAGGAGCGCCCACAGGTTGTCCTCGGCGAGGTGGCTGGCTTTGTCGACAATGCCAAGACGCGCGATCCGCCCGGCCCCCAGCGCGGAGAGGGCGTCGGCCACCTGGACGACGGCGGTTTTACTGCCCTCCCCCGAGCGCACGATGATGCGTACGTCGAGCGGCCGGGTACCGGCGTCGTGGCCGGCCCGGCGCAGCGCGGCACGCCAGTTGCGTGTGCTGGTGTCGACCTCCACCAGCACCCCCGTCACGGCGGCGGCGACCGCAGGAATGGCGGGATTACCTGCTGGAGCACTCCCGGTAGACGGGGAATCGGGCGCGGTGGAGGCGCCCAGCCACACCCGCGGCGCCGGACCGGTTGCCGCACCGACCGTCACCGTGACGGCCTTGGCTGGCGCCGCGCTGGATGGCGCCGCCGCGGGGCTGGCATCTGGTGAGGCGGGGGTGTCCGCTGCCCTGCTGCGGAGGGTGAGGGCCTGGTGGATGCTGTCGCCCGGCTGTAGCTGCACCGGGAACGGGATCGACAGCGGGGTGCTGTAGGTCTTGAAGGACGCGTCGGTCCAGTTGCGCTGGTCTTCCATCTCGAAGACATCCCCCGCGAGGTCAAGCTCGGAGTGCACGCTGCCGGTATCCCAGCGGAAGCCGGCGATGTCGCGCGCCGGCTGGTGTGGGGAGATGGCAACCGGAAGGGCTATCTCGTCGACCGAATCGTTGGGGTGGACGACAGAAAGTGCGGAGCCCGCATCCTCGGGGCGATGAAGGATGACGATGCCGATGCGGTTGCGCAGGAAGGCGCTGTTGGCGGTGCCGTCAAAGGAGAAAGAGAGGGTGTCCCCGCTGAAGCTGCAGGTCGCCGACCAGTCGAAGTCGATGCCGGCCTGGGCGTCGTGGCTGCGGGCATGCAGCCGCAGCTCCGAGACATCCCCCGTGCCCGTATCAGCACTGCTCGCCCCGGAGCCCCGCTCTGTGTCGAGGTGGTCGGCGGTGAGAATCTCCGGCTCGATGGTCTGCCAGTCCCGGTCGCGGACAACAACGCGGATGGAGCGCAGCAGTGGCGTGCCGTTGTAGGCGATATCGGAGAGGGACGCACCGCGCAATTCGAGGGTCCACGGGCCAGCCGCGATTGGGATGGGTGCGAGTTCGCCGTCGAGCCATGCCTCCGCGTCGGGGTCGCCGGAGACGCCGGAGTGGCCGGAGATTGTGTCGCCGGGGGTGGCGGGTGCGGACGGGGACGGCTGTACCGGGAAGGGCTGTGACGCGGACACGGGTTTCTCCTGCTGCCGGGATGTTTAGAGCGTGGTCATTCCGCCGTCGATGCGGAACAGGGCGCCAGTGGCGTAGGAGGATTCGTCGCTGGCGAGGAACACCATGATGCCCTCGACGTCCGCTGCGGTGCCGGCACGGCCGATGGGAATGCGCGAGATTATCGCGGCCCGCGACTCGGCGTCGCCGGAGATTGCCGTGACGAGGGGGGTCTCGGTGTAACCGGGGACAACCGTGTTGACCCGGATGGATTCACCGGCGTAGGCGGCGGCGACGGTGCGAACCATGCCGTGGATGCCGGCCTTTGACGAGCTGTAGGCGGTGAAGTCAGCGCCCTCCCCGTTCAGGCCGGTGGGGCTGCCGGTGACCACGATCGAGCCGCCACGGCCACGCATCGCACGGACGGCGTGCTTGAGGGTGAGGAAGGTGCCGGTGAGGTTGATGTCGATGGTGCGCTTCCACGCCTCAAGGCTGAGGTCGGCGATTTTGGCGTCCTGGCCGAATAGCTGCACTCCGGCGTTGGCGACAACAACGTTGATGGCGAGGCCCTGCCCGGCGATGGAGGCGTAGGCGGCGCTGACGCTGTCCTCGTTGGCAATGTCCATTTCCACCGCGATGGCTCCGGGGAATTCGGCCGCGGCACGCTGGGCCGCTGGCAGGTCACGGTCGGAGAACACCACCGTGGCTCCCTCGCGAGCGAAGCGGGAGGCGACGGAGTAACCGATGCCCGATCCGGCGCCGGTGACGAGGGCGATTTTGCCGGCCAGTCTGTCTGACATGTTGATTCGTGTCCTTCTGTGGGGAAACCTGTGGGAGCGGCCCGAGGCCGGTGGTCGATCGGGTCGACCACCGGCCTCGGGATGGAGCTGGTGACCCTATTCGGTCAGGGCGAAGCTGGTGTACTTGTCGGCGTTCGACGCGTCAATAACAACACAGTCGAGAGCCTGCTTCTCTTCGGCTCCGGTCTTGCCGGTGGTGATGAACAGGTCGGCCTGCTCGACGGCGAGTTCGGAGATCTTCACGGCCGGCTGCAGGCCGGTCGCGACGAGCTTGCCGTCCTTGATCGCCTGGACGGCGTCCGGGCTGCCGTCGAAACCGACAATCTTGATCTGGTCGAGCAGTCCGGCGGCCTCAACGGCTGCGACGGCACCGAGGGCCATGGTGTCGTTCGAGGCAATGATTCCCTGGATGTTGGAGTCACGCTGCAGCAGGGTCTCCACCTTGGTGAAGGCTTCGTCCTGGCTCCAGTTGGCGGTCTCCTTGGCGACCTGGACCAGGTTCGGGTACTGCGACACAACGCTTTCAAACGCCGTGGCGCGGACACCGGCGTTGGTGTCGGATTCCTTACCCGTCAGCAGGATGTAGTTTCCACCGTCCGGCAGGGCTGCGACGAAGGACTCCGCCACTGCTGCTGCGCCCTGGGCGTTGTTGGCGACGATCTGGGCGGTGGCGATGCCCGTCTCGTTGATCTCACGGTCGATCAGGAAGACGGGAATCCCGGCGTCCTTGGCCTTCTGGATTGGGCCGATGGATGCGTCGGCGCCGGCGTTGTCGAGAATGATCGCGACGGCGTCCTTGCTGATGGCGGCGTCGATCAGTTCCGACTGCTTGTTCGGGTCGTCGTCGTGTGACGCGACGGATGTCTCGTAGCCCAGTTCCTCGGCCTTGGCGGCTGCTGCGTCCGCTTCCGCCTTGAAGAACGGGTTCTCGAGCGCGGGGGTGATGATAGAGACCAGCCCGCCGGCCTCGCTGGTGCCACCGGCGCCCCCGGTGGTCTCATCGTCGGTTCCGGTGCTACCGCCGGAGCAACCCGCCAGTGCCATGGCCGTGATGGAGAAGGCCGCTGCTACGACTATAAATTTGCGCTTCATTGCTCAAATACCTTTCGTGGATGTGATTGCGGGGGTGGTGCTCCGCGTTGAAGTCACACAACGCGGGAGTTAGAAACGGCCGGGTTTCGGCCGGGGGTGGGGAGGCGGTGGTCAGGCGGCCGCGGTGGGCGCCGGGGTGGGCGGGGTGCTTTTGTCGGACGCCGCGAGGGCCGCGTTTTTGGAACGCTTGACCTTCTGCTGCGCCTGGTCGAGCATCACCGCGAGGATGATGACGGCGCCCTTGATCACGGTCTGCCAGAAGGTGGAGACACCCACGATTACCAGGCCGTCGCTGAGGAACCCGATGACAAACGCGCCGATCAGCACCCCGCGGATGTTTCCGCGACCGCCGGTGAGAGCAGCGCCGCCGATCACCACGGCGGCGATGGCGTTGAGCTCGAACGACTCACCGAGCTGGGGGGCCGCGCTGGTCAGCTCGGAGGAGATGATCAGGCCGGTTGTCGCCGCACAGATGCCGCTGATCACGTAGACGAGCAGCTTCACCCGGCGAACGGGAACACCGGAGAGCTCGGCCGCCCGTTCGTTGCCGCCGGTGGCGTAGACCCAGCGCCCGAATGGCGTGTTGCGCAGTACGAACACGGCGATAAGAGCGAAGACGATCATGATCCAGATGGCGGTCGGCACCCCGAGGATGCGGCCACCACCGATAAGGCCGAAGCCCGTGTTACCGAGTTCGGGAGAGCCGCCGAGCCGCGGATAGGTCGACCCGTTGGATATCAGCAGCGCCGTGCCCCTCGCCACGTAGAGCATGCCGAGGGTGGCGATGAAGGGTGCGACGTTGAACCGGGTCACGAGGATGCCGTTGATGATTCCGACGAGCGCCCCGATAACCAGCGATGCCAGCACAACAACCCACACCGGCGGGTAGAAGACGACGCCGAGGGCGTCGACCTGCCAGCCCTGCAGCAGGACTCCGGCGACAACGCCGGAGAGCCCGACGGTGGAGCCGATGGAGAGGTCAATGCCGCCCTTGAGGATAACGAAGAGCATCCCGATGGCGAGGATCGCGTTGTAGGCGACGTGTTTTGTCATGGTGATCAGGTTGTTCACCGACAGGAACGAATCCGACAGCAGCGCGAAGATGATGATCAGCACGATCAGGGCGATGAAGGCGCGCCCCTCGAGCAGCACCGAGCCGATATCAACCGGTTTGCCCTGGAAGGACAGGCCCTTCCGAGGTGCCGGTCCTGACGGCCCGCCGGTCGTTGATCGTGCCGGAGTAGTCGTGACGCTCATGCGATAAGTCCATTCTCTCGCTCGGTAGATTCTCCGGAGGCGACCATCAGCGCCTCACGATTGCTGTGTTTCGGGTCGAACTCGCCGACGATGCGGCCCTTCGACATCACGATGACGCGGTTGGAAACCCCGAGCGCTTCGCCGACCTCCGAGGTGGCGAACAGCACACCGAGGCCCCGCCGTGCTTCGCGGGCCATCAAGGCGAAGATTTCCGCCTTGGCCCCAACGTCGATGCCGCGCGACGGTTCGTCGAGGAGGATCACTTCAGGCTCGGTCATCAGGATTTTGCTGATGACCACCTTCTGCTGGTTCCCACCGGACAGCGAGGTGATCGACGCCGTCGGGCCGGACGTTTTAACCCGCACGTCGGTGATGCCCTTGGTGATGGCATCGCGCTCGGCGCGACGCCCCAGCATGATCCCCTTCACAAAAGTAAGCAGGTTCGCCAGCGACGCGTTCTCGCCGACGGACATCGTCTGCACCAGCCCGTCTCTCTGGCGGTCCTCGGGGACGAGGGCCAACCCGAGATCGATGCGCTCGGCGATGGACTGCTTGTTGATCACCGTGCCGGCGAGCGTGACGGTGCCGGAGGCGATGGGGCTGCGGCCGGCGAGGGCCTCGAGCAATTCGGTGCGGCCGGCGCCCATCAGCCCGTAAAGGCAGACAACCTCCCCGGCGTGCACCGTCAGCGAGATACCGTCCACGGCCAGACGACCGGGGTTGGACGGGTCGACCACCACAATTTTGTCGAGAGTCAGCACCGGTTCGCCGAACTGCTCGAGCAGGTCGGGCGACAGGTCGTCGGCGTTGCGGCCGACCATGTTCGAGATGACCCAGTTGATGTCGATGTCCCGGCGGTCACCGCGGGCGACCAACTCGCCATCGCGGAAGACGACGGCGTGGTCGGCAATCTCCAGTGCCTCCTCCAGGTGGTGGGAGATGTAGACGATTGCGACCCCCTCGGCGGTGAGCTCGCGAATCAGGCGGAACAGGATCTCGACCTCGTGCCCGCTGAGGGCGGAGGTCGGTTCGTCCATGATCAGTACCCGGGCGTTGCCGGCAAGGGCACGGGCTATCTCCACGATCTGCTGCTGGCCGAGGCGCAGGTCGCTGACCAGCGTGCGCGGGTCGAGGTCCTCCTCGAGCCGCTGCATAAGCCGGGTGGTGACACCGTTCTCCGCCCGGTAGTCGACGATCAGGCCGCCGCGCATGGTCTCCCGCCCCATAAAAATGTTGTCCCGCACGCTGAGGTTGGGCGCAAGGCTCAGTTCCTGGTGGATGATTGCGATACCGCGACGGGACGCATCCACCGTGTCTTTGAGTTCAAGCGGTTCGCCATCGAGTTCAAGGGTTCCGCTGGTGGGGGTTTCCACACCACTCAGGATCTTCATCAGGGTGGATTTGCCCGCGCCGTTCTCGCCGAACAGCACGGTGACGGTGCCGGGGCGGATCTCGAAGTCCACACCCTTGAGCGCGCGAGTGGCGCCGTAGGTTTTGGTGATCCCGATGGCCCGCATCACCACAACACCTGGGTCGTGGGGGTGGCTGGTGGATGTCTGGGTCATCAGTTCACCTCGACGGAGACCGGCACGACCGACACCAGCGCCGGGTTGACGCGGGTGAATGCGCCAACAACGGTGAGAGTTTTACCTTCGATGGTCGCCGGGTCGATACCGGTGAGCACGGTGTCTTTCACGATGGTGTTGAACTCGGTGGCGACCTGCTGGAACTCGAGCTGGTTGGTGAAGTCACCGAAGTCGACGGTGCCGGTGACGTCGCGGATGGCGGTTCCGTTGACGGCCGGGCCAATCTGCAGTTGCACGGTGGTTTCGGCCGGGACCCCCTCGACGGTGACCGGGAGGATGGCCCCGACGGGGGCCCCGGCCACGGCCGTGAAGGAGACCGGGAAGGAGTAAGCGCTCGCGGATCCGGCGGAGTGTCCGAGGCTGGCCTCGTCGGCTCCGGCGTTCAGGTCGCTCAGCAGCGAGACCAGGTCGATGGCGTTGTCCTCGATCGCCGGGGCGATGTCGGCCTCGTAGTGCTCTGCCGCGTACTCGGCCGGGTCGAACTGGCCCTCGGTGCTCGCGGCGGTCGCATCATCGATGCTCAACACCTTCGTGCTCATAGCGGCCGCGACGACAACAGCGACGATAACAAGAACCCCGATGTGCCATGGCCGAATGGCCGCGCGCTTACGAAGGGTACGAGGCATGAGCTGCTCCTTTGCAGGTCGGCAGCCCGAGTCGGGCTGCCGAATGTGGCCATCAGACTGGCCCAAACTGCGCCAGCGACTGTGTGTATCTACATAGTGCAGCAAACGGGGAAATTGATCAACCGGTTCGCCAATCTCGCCTTACTGACGCTTGAATTGTTACCCTCTACGCCTCGTATGTCGTTTAACCAACGGTGGCCCTAGCCAGAAAACATCTGCGACAGCGGGCACACGACCGTGCTCCCAACCGATCTCACATCCATAGATCCCGAGGAGCTCAAACCGCCACTGATCGGTTATGGGGAATGTCGCCAGCGGGAGCGGCGAAATCGTGCCTTAACGCACACACTCCCCGCCGCGCTCCGAAGAGCCCGGCGGGGAGTGTGTGGTCCGATCGGCTTTGGCCGGCCGGGACGGTGTCAGCTAGCGCTTGATGGCGTCGAGGTGCAGCATCTTGGCGAGGTTCTTGTCGAGCTCGTCGTCCTGGAAGACCTTCTTCCAGTCGTCCTTGATGATGGTCGAGCGGCCGTAGTCCATCGCGATGAGGCAAGCGTCGGAGAACGGGTTGTCGCCCTTGAGGGTGTTCGCCAGGGCGACCTGGGTGTGTCCGAGCAGGATCGCGCGGGCGGCGGGCTCGGGGATGCCCATGGTGTTGACTGCCTCTTCCAGCGACTCCTTGAGGAGTGCGCCGATCATGCAGGCGATGGTCTCCACCAGGGTCGGCTCGAGCTGGGCGAGCTGCTTGACGGTGACCCAGTGCACATCGATGACGGGCGCGTAGATAACGCGGATGACGGTCTCGGCGATGGCCTGTTTGGCGTCATCGTCGGTCTCGATGGCGGCAACGACGTCCTGCGGGGCGGCGATACCGCCGAAGGTGTCCGCGTGCTCTTCCGGGGTGGAGCGCTGCAGGAAGATCGACGGGTGGCACGGGTGGGCAACAGCGAAGACGATGTCCTCACGGGTCGCGAGCAGGCCGGCGTATGCGGCGGCGGGGTCCAGGGTGAGCAGGATCGCGCCGGTCTTCAGCAGCGGCACAACGATGCCGGACACGGTGGCCAGCGCGAGGTCCGGCACAGCCAGGACAACAACGTCGGCGTCGGCGACGGCAACCTCGGTTGCGGTCACAACGCGGCCGGTCGCCTCGATGCGCTCAACACCCGCCGGGGAGTTCTCGCTGTAGAACACGTTGTGGGCGGTCTTTTGCAGGTTGTTCGAAACGCGCATACCCATCTTGCCGCCGGCGCCAACAACGGCAATAGTCAGGGTCTCAGTTGTGGTGCTCATTAGTTGTTGCTCCTTAGATAGGCGAGGTTGTTCACATTCCAGAGGTTTTCCATGCGGGAGGTTTCTTCGAAATCTCCCTGCCAGGGCAACCAGTGTTCGACGATGCGGTTGATGCCGCGAGATTCGGGCTGGACGGTGGCCATCAGGTGGCCGTAGTCGAGCAGGCCGGTGCCGAGTTCTGCACCTTCCAGGGTGAAGCCGACCCATCCGCCACGGCGGGTGAAGGCGAAGTCCTTGACGTGCATGTTCACGACGTAGGGTGCGCACCGGTCGATGACATCGACCGGGTTTTCCAGGGCGGCCACCGAGTTGGCCGGATCGAGGCAGATGCCGAGGTGTGAACTGCCGACGGCTTCGACCAGCGCGACCAGGTCGCGGGAGGCCACCTGCTCGTATGTCTCGAGCGCGAGGGTGACCCCGGCGGCCTCGTAGGCGGGAAGGGCGATCTTCAGCAGCGCCTCGGCCTCCGACAGGCTCGGCTGGTGGTCGGCGGTGTTGATCATGCTGCGCACCATAGTGGCGCCGAGGGCGTCGGCAAGGTGCAGGTAGGTCGCGAGGTGGTCGGTGAGCACTCCGCGGGTGCCGAGCTCCAACTGGATTCCGAGGTCGTCGGCCATGGCCTTGAGGTCGCGCAGTTCCGCTGCCGAATAGTTCAGCAGGGGCGCGTAGTCGCAGATCTGGAACAGGTTGGTGTCCAGGTCGTGGGTGCGCTGGAGCATCTCCGGCAGGGTGAGCGGCTGGGGGGCCAGCTCCGAGAACTGCCAGAAGAAAGCGTACGTGCTGAGGCCGATCATCCGAAGACCTCCTGGTTCTGAATGCGGGATTTGGCGAGTTCGCCGGCCTCGTCGAGGACGAGGCGCAGGGCGTCGGGGTCGTGGGCGAAGCGGCCGAGGAAGAGGCCGTCGACATCGACGCCGAGGGTGGTGAGCAGACCGGGGCCGGCGCTGCCGCCGTAGATGACGCGACTGTTCTCGCGGTCGGTCCAGCCGTCGATGGCGGAGCGCAGGATCGCGCAGACCGCGCGGATGTGCCCGGAGGCGGCGGGTTCAGCAGCACCGATGGCCCAGACGGGTTCGTACGCGACGATGACGCGGCCGGCCGGTGCATCCGCGAGGGCGGAGTACAGCTGGCGGAGGCACTCCGTGGCGGCATCTTCGGGCGAGCCGATCTCCGTCTCGCCGATGCACAGTACGGGAGCGATCCCGTTGCGCAGCGAGGCGGAGGTCTTCGCCGCGACAACGTCGTCGGTCTCGGCGAACAGGCGGCGGCGTTCGGCGTGGCCAACCTCCACAACGGAAACGCCGATCTCGGCGAGTTCCGTTCCGCTGACTTCACCGGTGTACGCACCGGTGTCCTCTGTGGCGAGGTCCTGGGCACCGACCAGCACGCCGGTACCGGCGAGGATCTCAACCGAGGCGGCGAGCGACAGGTAGCCCGGGATCACAAACAGTTCGACGGCGCCGGCTGAGACAGCCGGGTGGCTGCGGGCGATGTCGGCGACCTTGGCGCACCAGTCGAGGCTCTGCCGGTTGCCGAAATACATCTTCAGGC
>JAODAO010000460.1 GCA_025463465.1 Glaciihabitans sp.
ACCCTCGTCAGCAGCATCGGGGTTGCCTTCGGCCTGAGCTTCGGTATGGCCGTTGGCATCTTCACGGGCGCTATCGCGTGGTACGTCCGGATAGGCCGCAGCCGCGGAGAACACTGAGCCCGGCATGCTGCGTCTGTCGCTCTGAACCGGGCGTGCTGAGCCTGTTTCACCGAGCCGGGAATGCCACCGGGCTAAGCGAGTGGGCGCACGAAAGCGAGGTACGCCGTGCTCACGGCACAACGCACGAGGGCGATGGCCGAAGCCACCGCCCTCGCGATGATGATGTGCCGGCGTTCCTAGCGGATTGTGGTGAGGCGGCAGAAGCTGCGGCCGTCGAGAACCCAGGCCTGGGTGGGCCGAAGGGCTTCCAGCTCCGCCATCTCGATGAGGCGGTCGAGGCCGACCTCGGCCCAGGGGAACACGGCGCTCTGCGCGCCGGTGGCGTCGACCAAGGTTCCGATGTAGGTGTGGTCGCGGCTGGGGTCCTCGTGCACCTCGACGACGATCTCGCCGTTGGGGGAGAGGATCTCGCGGCAACGGCGAAGCATCGCCGCGACGTCGCCGCCGATACCGATGTTGCCGTCAACGAGGAGGGCCGTCTGCCACAGTCCCTCTGCCGGGATCGGGTCGAATACCGAACCCTCGACAACGGCGAGGCCTGTCTCCCGCGCCAGTTCCACGGCGGTGGGGGAGACGTCGAGCCCGAGTACGTCGAGGCCGAGTTCCATAGCAGCGCGTACCATCCGGCCCGGGCCGCAGCCGATGTCGAGCACGGGTCCCGTCACCGCCCGCAGCAGGCTGAGGTCGGTGGCGTCGGCGTCGGCGTTCCACTTGGCGAAATCCATCGTCACGCGGCTGGTGAGTTCGCCGCGGTTGGTCTCGTGCAGGAAGAGGGACTCGGCCGCGTTCTGGCGCAGCGCGTTGGCGTATGGCTCGCTGCCACCGGCGCCAAACGAGGCGCTGTGGCGTTCCTCGATAATGCTCATACAAACACCTCCGCGCCCTGGTCGGCGTTGCTGGCGGTGAAGCGGGCAAGCGTCTCGGCGAATTGGCTGTTCGGGATCAGTTCGGCGACCTCGCGGGCATTGTCGATGGTGTCGACGTCGGTCAGGGTAGGCAGGAATTGCACACCAAGCCCGGCAGCGGCCAGGCGGTTGAGCTGGACGGCTCCGGTGTTGTCCTTCGACATCGGCACACCGCGGATGAGGTCGCCGCGGCCGAAGCCGGCGTCGAGGCCGAGGGCCCAGAAGCCGCCGTCGGAGGCGTGTCCGAAGAAGGCGTCGACGCCGCTCGGCCACTCCGCGAACGCGGGGGCAAGGGCTTGGGCGGAAATCTGGGGGGTATCCATTCCAATGAGGATGGTGGGGCCGTCGAGGATGTCGAAGATCGCGCCGAGGCGCTCATCGAGGTCGCCGGCGACCTGGGGGATGACCTCGTAGTTCTCAGCCCCGGCGGGGATGACCGTGCCGTCGAAGAGGAGCACGCGGCGGGTGGCGGGGAGGTCAGCGACGGCCGCGAGGGTGTCGGAGATCGAGGCGGCGGCGAGTTGCGCAGCCTGCTCAAAGGACAGCGCCGGATGCAGGCGGGTTTTCACCCTGCCCGCGATTGTTTCTTTGGCGATGAGCACCAGTGTTGTCATGTTGAGTGCTCCCAGTTACTCGACGGTGTCCGAACGGCAGTTGCCGTACACGCTCTGTTCGTTCCCCGTGGCCGCTTCGGATTGGCCGGACAGCACTCATGCGGAAAACAATCAGTCAAATACAGCTTGTTGCGAATTAGCCACGCATTTACTGGGAAATCGTCCGGAGCGGAACGAGGTGATTGTGGGGTGCCGGGCTTCGGAAACTCCCAGGCTTTAGGAAAAGTTATCCTCGGTCACTCGCGGGGTCAAAAGAACGAGCGTGCACACCCAGAGCAGCGCACAGGCGACGAGGCCGCATAAAGAGGAATAGCGAACGCGGGCATCCCTATTGCGTCATCACGTGTTCGGCCCGCCGGCCAGCCAGCGTGCCCGGTTCGCGGCGGTTTCGATGTCCCGCAACCGGTCCTGGTGTCGGCTGTAGCCGATGCCGCCGCCCACCAGCCCAACAAAAGTGGTCACAAACGCACCGAGCCACGGCCCGAAGATGAGGTTGCCGTTGGCGAGCATCACGGTACTGTCGCGCTCCTCGTCCGGCAGGAGCGCAATCCAACCCGTTGGACTGAGGAACACAAGGAAACCGACAAGCAGGGCGCCGACGATGTAACCGGACCAGGTGACGCGGGCCGGGCCTTTCCGATCGAGCACGATGGCGAGGATCGCAACGATCGCCGGGACCACCACCACCGTCAATACAACAACGAGCCGTTCGAACGCCGGGGTGTCCATCACCGTGTTATCCCCACACGTTCGAGCTGCGGCCTTCGCCGGTACGGGGACGGCTGGTGGTAGAGCGCAGCCGCACGCTGGGCGCGACGAATGTGGGTGGCCGGGGATTGCGGGTTGTCATTCCCCCAGCAAAACAATCCGGGT
>JAODAO010000010.1 GCA_025463465.1 Glaciihabitans sp.
TCGCGGGACACCTTGTAGCCGGTGATCTTTGCGCTGCCGCTCGAGGCCGGTGTGCGCCAGGTCAACTTCGCAGTTTTCGCGGCGTCTGCGCGTGTGGCTGCGACACCCGTGGCCGCGCCCGGCAAGACCACCGGCGCTGGCGCGCCGTAGGCAAGCCTGGTCGGCGACCCCAATCCGCCACTCACAGCGTTTGTCGTAGCTGCCTTGAGGATGGCAGTGGTGACGCTGGCTGCGCTCGCACTGCGATGTTTTTCGAGGTACCTGGCAACCAATCCGGTCACGTGTGGGGCGGCCATCGAAGTGCCGCTGAACACTACGGAGCCGGTGGTGAAGACGTTGCTGGCAGACCTGATGGCGGTGCCGGGCGCGAAGATGTCGACGCAGGAACCGTAGTTGGAGAAGGCGGCCCGCTTGTCATTCTGGTCGCTGGCTGCGACGGTGATCGCCGAAGCCGCTCCCGCGGGACTGTACGAGCAGGCGTTGCCGGATTCATTCCCGGCGGCAACCACAACGGGGATACCAGCGGCAACCACCCTGGCGACCGCGCTGTCTACGTAGTAGCTGGACTCACCGCCGAGGCTCATGTTCACAACGGACGGTCCGGAGGCGTTCTCGATGACCCATTCGAGGGCGCCGAGGAGCGACGAGGTGTAACCGTAACCGCTGCAGTCCAGTACCCGAAGTGACGTCAGGTTGACCTTTTTGGCGACACCGTAGGTGGAGCCGCCAATCGTTCCGGCAACATGGGTGCCGTGACCGTTGCAGTCCAACGGCCCGGTTGCGTCACCGATGAAGTCCCATGCTTCAACGGAGCGGCCCGAGAATTCCGTGTTCCTGAAGTTGACACCGCTGTCGAGCACATACGCCGTGACCCCTGAGCCGCTGCTGTCGTAGCTGTACGAGCCGTTGACGGCGGTCTTACGCTGGTCGATGCGGTCGAGGCCCCAGGTCGGGTCCGACTGGGTACCGGAGACGCTGACGATCGTGTCCGGTCGAACGTCGACCACGTCGGCGCGGGCCTCCAGTTCCGCAACTTCATCCGTGGTCAGCGTGGCAGCGAACCCGGACATCACGCTCGAGTAAACCTCGCTGATGTTGTCGCCGTCGACCAGCGACGAGGCGGAGCTGCGACCCGTTGCCGCAGCCGGTTTCGTCTCGACGATGTAGCGATCGGCGTCGGGTTCCGGCCCAATCGTCGGTCCTGCCTCGGCCGGCGATTCTGCCGGAGAGGTCAGGTCAAACGGCACGGGTACCGTCGCCTCGGGTGACTGCGCGATTTTGGTCGGAACCGGAGTCGGGCTCGCCGTCGCAACCGGGCTGGCAGTCGGAACCGATAGTGCGGTCGGGGTAGCCGTCGTGGTGGGCGTGGGCGTCGTTGTCGGTGTTGCTTCTGGTGTCGGAGTTGCTGGCACCGTAGGCGTTGCCGTCCGCGTTGGGGCAGCCGTCGCCGTCGCAGCAGGTGTCGCAGTGGCTGTCGGGGTCTGTGTTGCTGTGGAAGTGGCCGAGGGGACCGGCACCTCGGCGGCGACCGCTACCAGCGAGGAAGTCGACAGCAACGCGACCAGCGTCACGGTTGCAAATAAACGGGGAGCCTTCATCGGTCCTGCCTCTGGATAAGAGGCAGCGCGAGAACACGAGACTCAGTGGTGGTGGCGAGGAAATGCCCCATAAGAAATTCCCAGATTGCACTTGGGCCAGCAAGCCCACTTTCGGGGGTCAGTACCGGTCAGGGCGGCTTGGGGCGATAGCGGCGAAGCCGCTATCGGGGCTGTGGGGTCGGGCGTCGCCCTCGTCGCGTGGGTAACCTGATCCGATGCACGCAATAGAACTGCCGGGATTCACCGTTTCGACCGCGGACGATGACGCCTCCCGTCGACGGGTGCAGGAACTCTTCTCCCGCACCATCGACGGTGCCTCTCCGACGGCGGTTCCGAAGGTGGCGGACAACAACCTGTATGCGCCGCTGGTACTGCAGGTGCACAGCGCCGCCGGCAAACTCGTCGCCGCAGGGCTCAGCCTTCGGGCCCCGATGGCGATCTGGTATTTCGCGGAGCTCAAGGCGGGGGAGGAACAGGCCGAGCTGGAGGAAGAACTTGACCGGGTCAGCAACCTCGACCTGATGGCCGTTGAGCCGGAGTTCCGTGGCCAGGGCCTCGGCGCCCTGCTCATCGCGGAAATGGCGAAGCACCTTTCCCATTCCGGCACCCGCGTGTGGTTCGGCGGGATCAGTAAGAGTGACAACAGCGCGTCCCTGGTCACTTTCTACGAGAAGCACGGCTTCAAGGTTTTGGAACCCGGCGCACCGCTGCCCAACTTCCTCGGCCGGCGCTGGACCGTCCCCCACACCAGCGAGCCCCGATTCTGGTTCTACACAACGCTCAAGCAGGAGTGGCTGAAGCGCGGCTAATTCTCGCCAGCGCAGCCTGGGGTTTCAGGCTCGACAGGCCAATAGCGTGGGCGCTAGCCCGGAGCGGGGGCCGGTTCCAGGTCAGGGTCTGGTCAGCGCCGCGACTGGCCAGCGGCCGAACCCACCGGGGTGGCGCCGGTGGGGGTGCCGCGCCGGGGTTCGGCCCGAGTCGTGCGCGCCTGCGCGGCCGGCGGGGTGACAGGTGGTGCGCTCTCCTCGATCGGTTCCTCCAACAGGGTCATGCCTTGCGCGCTATTGGCCGAGATCGTCAACTTCTCAAGCCACTGGCGGTTGATCGAGGTGACGGGGGTGCCGTCGAACTCGAAATACAGCGGGATCGACTTCTCCAACCAGATGCTCCCGCGCTGGCCATCGCCCACCGCGTCCTTCTTCCACGTGAAAAAGAACGACTCACTGCGGCGCAGTTTGGCACCGATCACCACCTGCAGGTGGGCGAGGTGGC
>JAODAO010000106.1 GCA_025463465.1 Glaciihabitans sp.
GCCGTCTCCAGCAAACACACCCTCGCGCTGGTCAACACCGGTGGCGCCTCCGCTACCGAGATCAGCGAACTGGCCCGCTACATCCAAACCCGGGTATTGGCCGAGTTCGGTGTGCGACTGCACCCGGAACCGGTGCTGGTAGGCGTCCAGTTCTGAGTTGACCGTGTCGCGTCGCTTCGCGTGGCATCATCGAGGAACCGCAACACCGCAGCGCATCACTGCACCGCATCCTCGCAACACAGCGCCGGATCACGGCGAGGTCGCGGCACCGTAATGGCACAGCCCTGGAGTAAACAGATGAGCACCACCGACCGCGTTCTCCTCCTGCTCGACGACCCGACGGGGCTGGCCTCGGTTGGTATTCGGTCGGTCGACCCTGACTCGGAACATGTCTCGGTGCTCGACCTTGGCGTCACCCGCGGCGACGGTATCTTCGAGGCCCTCGACGCGATCAACGGTGTGGCCCAGTCGCTGGAGCCGCACCTGGCCAGGATGGCCCGCTCGGCGGCGCTGCTCGATCTGCCCAAGCCGTCGCTCGACGTCTACCGCGCGGCCGTGGCCAGCGCGATCACGGAATCAACGTCCTCGCACCTGCTGGTGAAGCTGGTGATGACCCGCGGTATAGAGGGCGGCACCGCCACAACCGGCTGGGTCTACGCCGAACCCGTGGGGGACTTCACCGCCGCCCGCCGCGACGGACTGCGGGTGATCACCCTCGACCGTGGCTACCGCCACGACGTCGCCCACACCTCACCGTGGTTGCTGCAGGGAGCGAAAACCCTGTCGTACGCGGTGAACAAGGCCGCCGTGCGCGAGGCCAACCGCCGCGACGCCGACGACGTGATCTTCCTCAGCAGCGACGGTTACGTGCTGGAGGGCCCGAACTCGACAGTAATCCTGCAGTTCGGCAGCCACTTCGTCACCCCGGCCACCGACCAGGGCATTCTCGCCGGCACGGCGCAGGCAGCGTTCTTCGAGTTCTGCGACGCTTCTGGCAACAGCACCGAGTACCGCCGGGTCACCCCGGACGAGCTGGTCGCCGCCGACAGTGTCTGGCTTGCCTCGAGTGTGCGCCAGCTGGTCCCGGTGCGGGAGCTGGATGGTGTTCCGCGCGGATTCGACCGTGCCGTCAGCGCCGCGGCTCTCGAATACCTGCTGGGCCGCCGCCGTTGATCCCATCGCGTATGCCTCGCTGACCAGCTCAGGTAACGCTCGCCCTCGTGCGGGAGGCGCCCCAGTCGGATAACGCTTTGGGGGATACGCCGTCACTTGGCCGGATTGTGACTTAGTCTCACGGCATGTGCCTTTCGACAAAGTTACGACCGCACCGCCGCGCCACGGTGATGTTCCCCGTCCTCGGCCTTGTCGCGATCCTCGCACTGGCGGGATGTGCGCCAGAAGACGACCCGGCGGCAGGGACCTCGACGCCGTCGAGTTCCTCAACATCCCCCACGCCCAGCTCCTCCATCACCCCGTCGGAGCCGCCCGCGGACGACACCACCGATGTGCCAGCGATCCCCGCCCAGGCGTTTGACGGCGACTGCGCGAATATTGCCGGTGACGCTGACGTCAGCAGCATCATGGGCACCCCGATGACCCCGGTGGCCGGCCGCACCCTCGCCAACTTCACCAACACGGCCCAGACAGCCGTTGTGCAGGGCGGCGGGATCACCTGTGAGTGGTCCGATGGGCTCGGGGACGCCAACTCGGGGACGGGCACAATCATCGATGTAGCCGTCTATCCGGCCGACTCGGCGACCCCCATTGAGGTCGCCCCGACCAGCTGCCTGCAAATTGGGATGGCCGAGTCGAAGTATGAGTGCACGATCGGTGTGGTTGAGTCCGGGTACTGGGTTTCCGGATACGTTCGGGGCCTGGCCACCGCGTCCGGATCGGTTGAAGAAGAGGACGTCAAGAGCGACGCCGCCCTTCGGGCCGCGACGGTTTTTGTTGAGCGCATCACTCAGAACGCCGACTTCTCCGCGCCGGACACCGTCCTGCCGATCACCGGCAGCTGGAACACCGAAGGCACGGGCGAGGACGGCTGGGCCGACGCCGGGGTTCCCGCGCTGATGGGAGATCCGGAGGGTTGGTTCTACGGCAACGAAATCTTCGACGGTGCTCCGCCGGTAGCCAACTACGTTGTCGCCGGTGCAAGCGGGATCGCCTCATACAGCTGGCTGGACAACCGCAACATGGAAGAGAACAGCACCCGCGAGCCCACCTTCGAGGTCAACGTGATGCCCGGCGGACGCTGGGTGCAGAATGTCATCGAGGAGCGCGACGGTGCTACCGAGATAGCCATCGACGGCATCGAGCTGGCGATCCTCGCCCCCACGCTGGAGCGTGACCTGCAGACCCTGCACGTCTTCGACGGGGCCAACTGGTTCCAGCTGACCGATGAGTCCGGCCCCACCTTCCGCGAGTCGCTCTACCCGGTCGCGGCGGCGCTGGTGGCATCGATGAACAACACGATCTAGCCAGTCAGCGGGCCGGCAGCACCTTCGGTGCTCCGAGGATGTAGACGGTGAGCGCCGCGG
This sequence comes from Glaciihabitans sp., assembly GCA_025463465.1. Lineage (GTDB taxonomy): Bacteria > Actinomycetota > Actinomycetes > Actinomycetales > Microbacteriaceae > Glaciihabitans. The sequence goes on from JAODAO010000106.1 coordinate 2,541, forward strand.
TGATGCTGCGCGCGGCAAGCAGGCCGGCGAGGACGGTGACCTGGAAGATGCCGGCATCCACCGGGGACGCCCCGGCCAGCAGAGCCCCCACGAATGCGCCGGGCAGGGTGACCAGCCCGGTTGTTTTGGTCTGGTCGATGACGGGTTGCATCGCCTCGGCCACCGCGGAACGACCGATGTCATCCACCGCTTTGCGTGGTGTGGCGCCGAGGGCCAGCCAGCCCTCGATCTCGTCGGTGCGGTGCTGCATGCCCAGCCACAACTGGCGGCCGGAGCCGGACGCGGCCGTCATGGCCCCACCGATGACGATGCCGGAGAACGCCAGGACGTAGCGGATCGAGAAGTCGAAGGCGCCGGTCGCGAAGACGAGGAGGAGGCTGATCACCATCCCGGCGAGGACGGCCGCGGCGACCGCGGGCAGGGCGAGCGGAAAGTCGGACAGCCGGCGGCTGGCGGTGATCACCGCGGTGACCAGCATCACCACGAGAACGGCAGCTCCGGCCCAGGCGTGGCTGAGCGCCACCCCGAGCAGCACACTAACGATGGCCAACTGGATGGCGCCGCGGGCAAGCGCGATAATGGCGCTTGCAACGAGTGGCACCCGCGCCCAACGCAGGGTCCCGACGGTGACGGCGAGCAGGAGCAGGACGCTGACGGCGACAGCGATGAGATTCATGGTGTGCCTCCGCCCGCGGTTCGCCCGGACGGGTTCGTCCGGCGCCTTCTGTCGAGCTTATGGGGATGGCTGCCAACTGCTGTGCCAGCCGCTTCGCTGCGGGTGGTGCGGCGGCGGATGTCTACTACGGTGTAGCGACCACATCCGCTTAGGGGAAAACCAATGATCAGCACCTTCATCATCGAGAACTACGTGCTGGTGCGAGTGATCCTGGTCGTCGCGGCAGTCGCCGCCGTTGTCCTCTGTGCCCTGCTGGTGCGCGCCGGCCGAACGGGACGCCGCCTTTCCGGTGTCATCGCCGCGGTCGCACTCGTCGTTGTGTTGGGGCTCACCCTCGCCCCGGACAGCGAACCCACCTATGGTGCCGGCTGCTACCTGCAGGTCGACAGGTTCCTGAACGACGAGTGGAATGTCATCCTCTTCCTCCTTCCGGCCCTGTTTGCAGTGGTGGCCGTTCGTCGCCCCCTGCTGGTGCTCGCCGGTGGGCTCATCCTGTCCGCGTTGATCGAGCTGGTGCAGCTACTCACCCCGATGCTCGGCCGACTCTGCGACGCCGACGACTGGCTCGCCAATGGCGCCGGCACCGTCGCCGGGGTATTGGTTGCCATGATCGTGGCGGCCATCGTCGAGCGGTTCAGCCGGCGCGGCCTCATCTCGCCGAGGGCCACCCGGCGCCGCGGCCG
>JAODAO010000145.1 GCA_025463465.1 Glaciihabitans sp.
CGGCACTCATTCAACGCCCTGGCCGACACGGAGGGCACCCTCGTTCACCTCGGCGGCATCACCACCCCGCCGCAGATCGACGAGGCGGCGATGACGGTCACCGTGGGTGCGGCCACCCGCTACGGCGTCGTCGCCAGCTACCTGCAGGAGCGCGGTTTCGCCCTGCACAACATGGGTTCGCTTCCCCACATCTCGGTCGGCGGCGCGACGGCGACCGGCACCCACGGTTCCGGGGACACCAACGGCAACCTGTCGAGCGCGGTCAACGCCATTGAAATCGTCGGCGCCGACGGCGAGCTGCGCCAGGTGCGCCGCGGCGACCCCACCTTCGACGCGATGGTGGTTGGGCTCGGAGCGTTCGGCATCGTCACGCGCCTCAGTCTCGACATCCACCCCACCTTCGACGTGCGCCAGGACGCGTTCGTCGACCTGTCCTGGCAGAGCCTGCTCGACAACGTCGAGGAGGTGTTCTCCGCCGCGTACAGCGTGAGCGTGATGACGAAATGGACGGGCGGGCGGGCGGGCCAGCTCTGGTTGAAGACCCGCGTCGGCATCGACTATCCCGCGTTGGTGGATGTCGCGCACCTCGGCGCCGTGCCGGCCCCGGCCACCCTGTTCGAGGTGGAGGCCGGTGGCGAGGGGTCGAACCTGAACCTGTTCGGGGGAGTGGTCGGGCCGTGGTCGGAGCGGCTTCCCCACTTCCGGCTCGATCGTATGCCAAGCAGCGGTGAGGAGATCCAGTCGGAATACCTGGTGCCGCGGGAGAACATCGTGGCGGCCCTGAGCGCACTGCGTGGGCTCGGGGAGCGGATCGACCCGGTGCTGCTGATAACGGAACTGCGCAGTGTCGCCGCCGACGACCTGTGGATGAGCGGGGCAAGCGGCCGCGACGTGATCGGTGTTCACTTCACCTGGGCCCGCGACTTCCCCGGGGTCAACGCCGTGCTGCCCGACATCGAGGCGGCGCTGCTGCCGCTCGGTGGCCGACCGCACTGGGGCAAACATTTCCTGGCCGGTGCCGCGGAACTGGCACCGCTGTATCCGAAATTGCCGGAGTGGAAGGCGCTGGTCGCCGAGCATGACCCCAACGGCAAGTTCCGCAGCGCGTTCCTCGAGGAGAAGATTCTCGGCTGATCCCGCGGGTGGGTTCAGCTGAACGCGACCGGTGTTGCGGTGGTCTCGAGGTTGCCGGCGAGACGGCTGCCGGCCGTGCGCATGTGGGCGACCATGGCCGTGGCGGCCGCATCGGAATCGCGGGAGGCGATGGCCTCGTAGACCGCGCTGTGCTCGCTGATGGCCTGCCTGGCGTGATCGTCGTCCTGCACCGCGCGATCTGACCAGACCCGAAGCAGGGAACGGATGCTGCCGAGCAGGTCGAGCAGCACGGTGTTGTCGGTGCTTCGCGCGATCTCGAGGTGGAACTGCAGGTCGGCCTCGACAAAGGCGCCGAGATCGGTGGCGGAAGAACGCATCCGCTCGAGGTGGCCGTGCAGGCGCTCCAGGGCGTCGTCGGACATGCGCTGGGTGGCCAGGCGGGCGGCGTAGATCTCGAGCGCGCCGCGCACCTCGAGGAGTTCGATGGTGCGGTGGGCGCTGAGCATCATGCCCCAGCTGAGCGTCTGCGGGAGGAGCTCGCTCGCGTTGCCGCGCAGGTAGGTGCCCGATCCCGGCCGCACGTCGACAACGCCCAGGATCTCCAGTGCGGCCAGCGCCTCGCGAACGGCGGAGCGCCCCACGTCCAGGGTCGCGGCGATCTGCCGTTCTGGTGGAAGGCGGGTGCCGGCGACGATTGATCCGTCTGTAAACAGCTCAAGCAGCCGGGTCGCCACCGCCGAGGCGGCCGAGGGGCTGACGGAACGGCCGGGGCTGCTCGCGCCGAGGGCGGCGCTGATGTTTTCGGTCGCGCTCGTGGGGAACAGGGGCATTGGCTCACGGTACCAAACCACAGCGTGGCATCCAGCCTGTTGCGGCGGTGGGCCACGAGGCCATCGGCACCAAGCCGTCTGCCGTCGGTTCAACGGCGCTGTCCTAATATCGCGACGTGCCGCGCGACTTACGCCCTGGGACGAGCGTGGCTCGTGGTCAGGTTGACCCTGGAACCCCCATTCCACTGCCGAATGAAGCTCACGAATTGGTCAACCGGTTGACAGATCCCATATTCGGGTTGATACTGAATTGCGCGCGGAGAACGTTTGCGGCGCAGAAACAATGTCGTTCCAACATATTTAGGAGTCAGCGTGGACGCCCCCGCTAAGTCTTCGACGCAATCTGCGATCGAAAAGTCGACGATCAAGAAGATCTCCATCCGGTTGGTGCCGTTTGTTGCCTTGATGTTCTTCATCAACTACCTCGACCGCACGGCCATCGGCTTCGCTGCTCCGAACGGTATGAACGACGACCTGGCCCTGTCGCTGGCGCAGGTTGGATTCGCCTCCGGTGTCTTTTTCATCGGCTACATCCTGCTTGAGGTTCCCAGCAACCTGGCGCTGCACAAGTTCGGCGCCCGTCGCTGGCTCGCCCGCATCATGGTCACCTGGGGCATCGTCGCCGCC
>JAODAO010000174.1 GCA_025463465.1 Glaciihabitans sp.
GACCACCAGATCGAAGTGATCGTCCGCCGTACCCAGTACCGCCTTCGTAAGGCAGAAGAGCGTGCCCACATTCTTCGCGGTTACCTCAAGGCACTCGACGCGCTCGATGACGTCATCGCTTTGATCCGTGCGTCGCAGACCGTCGAGAACGCCCGCGACGGACTGATGGAGTTGCTGGACGTTGACGAGCTCCAGGCCCGCAGCATCCTTGAGATGCAGCTGCGCCGGCTGGCCGCTCTCGAACGCCAGAAGATCGTCGACGAGCACGACGAACTCGAGCGCCTCATCGCCGAGTACAACCACATCCTGGTCACCCCTACCGTGCAGCGCGAGATCGTGCGTGATGAGCTCACCGAGGTGGTCTCCCGCTTCGGCGACGATCGCCGCACCGAGATCATGTTCGGCTACGACGGTGACATGAGCGTTGAAGACCTGATCCCCGAGGAGGAAATGGTCCTGACCATCACACGTGGTGGCTATGTGAAGCGCACACGCAGCGACAACTACCGCAGCCAGCACCGTGGCGGCAAGGGTGTCAAGGGCGCCCAGCTGCGTGCTGACGACGTGGTGGAGCATTTCTTTGTCACTACCACGCACCACTGGCTGCTGTTCTTCACAAACACGGGACGCGTGCTTCGAGCCAAAACATACGAGGTGCAGGAGGCCGGCCGCGATGCCAAGGGCCAGCACCTCGCCAATCTACTTGCGCTGCAGCCCGGGGAAGAGGTCGCACAGGTACTTGATATCCGCGATTATGCGGCTGCGAAGTACTTGGTTCTCGCCACTCGCGATGGCCTGATCAAGAAGACCGAGTTGACCGAGTACGACACGAACCGCTCCGGTGGCATCATCGCCATCAATCTGCGCGAGGGTGACGAGTTGGTTTCGGCGATGCTCGTCGAGGACTACCAGGACCTTCTGTTGGTTTCGAAAAAGGGTATGTCGATCCGGTTCACCGCTTCCGACGCCGCCCTTCGCCCAATGGGTCGTTCGACGTCGGGTGTTATCGGTATGAACTTCCGGGGGGAGGATCACCTCCTCGATGCCAGCGTTGTTTCCGATACCGGCTACGTCTTCGTTGTCACGGAAGGTGGATTTGCGAAGCGGACGGCCGCTGACCAGTACCGGGTTCAGAACCGCGGCGGAATCGGTATTAAGGTAGCCAAGCTTGCGGAAGCCCGCGGTGACCTGGCCGGAGCCCTCATTGTTGACGACGAGGACGAGGTTCTCGTCGTTCTCGCCGGGGGCAAGGTGGTACGCTCTGCCGTGGCCGAGGTGCCGGCCAAGGGCCGTGACACCATGGGTGTCGTTTTTGCCCGATTCGCCGAAGACGACAGAATCATTGCAGTCGCTAAGAACAGCGAACGCAATCTAGAGAGTCAGGAAGTCGATGCTGCGGAGGAAATTGCCGCGGACAACGTCGAGGAACCTGGAAAGGACGAACCAGTAAATGAGTAGCGTCGCTGAAAAGCTGCAGAAGAAATCGCAGCGCCCCACAGTCACCAAGCAGGTTCGTCTCAAGCTTGTATACGTCGACTTCTGGTCGACGGTCAAGCTGTCTTTCCTTGTCTCGGTGGCGCTCGGTATCGTGACCGTGGTTGCGTCGATTCTGGTCTGGCTGATCCTGCAGACCGCCGGCATTTTCAACCAGCTGGATGGAATCCTGCGGGACGTTCTCGGCGATGACACCTTCTCCGTCACCTCCACGGTTTCACTCGCCCAGGTGGCGTTGTTCGCCGTTGTCGTGGCAATCTTGAACATCGTCATCGGCACGGCCCTTGGCGCCATCACCAGCCTTCTTTACAACTTCAGCGTGCGTTTGACTGGCGGATTGCTCGTCGGATTCACAAATCAATAGGTAACAAACAACGCCGATTATGCGTTGAGGGTTTGGTGCGATACTCTCGTATCTGCCCTGCGGGGGTATAGCTCAGTTGGTTAGAGCGCTTCACTGATAATGAAGAGGTCCCAGGTTCAAATCCCGGTACCCCCACTGCAACACCCGTCACTTCGCAACTGGAAGTGATGTTCCCCTAGGGAAAATAAATACAGTACGTCCCCGTCGTAGGCTTTTACGACAAGCGGGTCCTTAGCTCAGTTGGTAGAGCGCTGCCTTTGCAAGGCAGATGTCGGGAGTTCGAATCTCCCAGGATCCACCAAATACTCGGTTCTTCCAGTTCAACAGCTGGTTTGAAACCCTCACGGTAGCCCCAGCGTGCAGCTGACCGGCTTACAGCATTCCCCGCTCATGACGGAGTCCTGCGAGGCGCTGCCTTCGTCGACGGGTACCACACCGGTAGACGCTCGCAGACACCGTGAACTCACCGGGTTCGACCCCGATTCTGTCTCGGCACCGCCGAGATACCCCCGGCGAGCCTTTGGCGGCGGCAGGAGCGTCCGGAAGCCTTAGGGCGCCGTAGGGTTTGCGGATGCCTCCCGTGCGCTGTGGCGGCCTTCCAGGGCGTCACACGGCGGCACAGGGCGGCGGTCCCGCCAAGGATGCGTTTGGGCACTCACTGAGTTGGTATCGAGCACTCGGAATGAAGCAAGTAGGCACGGGTGCGGATACGCAAAAAGCGGCCACCCCACAGGGTGACCGCTTTTGATGATGCTGCGTGACGATCTCGTTCAGCCTGCGCCCCCTACGTACTGGGATACATTGCCGACGGAATGATTCGTCTGAACTTAGACGGTGTCGTCGACCGGCTTGTCGCGCTCCTGCGCCGGAGTCTCGTCCTCGTCAATCCAGAGATCGTCGTCGGCACGCAAGGTCTGCCACGCGGCGTAAACGATGCCAGCGACGGCGACAACGATTACGCCGATCAAGATGTACTTGCCGGGGCCAGCAGACTTCTGCTTGACCAACCCAGCCTTCACGCCAGCCTTCGTTGCCTTGCCTGCGACCTTTTTGCCTGCCTTGGCGGCTTTCGAGCCCGCCTTGGTTGCTTCGGAACTGGCCTTGGAGGCTGCGGTGCTGAACTTTTCGCTGGCATCGGCCAGCTTTGCGCCGACCTTCTCGCCCGCGACCGTGACGGACTTTACTGCGTCACGTACATGCGGATCCTTGCCAACTTCGTGCTTGGCAACTTCGATGGCGGCGAGAGCCGAACCGAAGGCCGAGCTGACTGCTGGCACAACGTTGTCGGAGATCTGGCCGCGGGTGTTGGCTACGGCGGTTTTCGTCGCAGCGACACTGCTGGCTACAGCCGGCTTGACGTTGTGGTCGATTGTGTCGCGAACTTTGGGCGACACCTCTTCGCGTGCGTAATTGGCAGCCTGGCGGCTCGCTTCGCGAACAACCTGGGATGCGTGTTCCAGAACTTCCTTCTGGTCACCCCAAACGTCCTCGGCGTGCTCTTTCAAGCGTGTCAACTCTCGCTGGCGCTTCCGCGTTAGTCCCATTGAAACCCTCCATCGGTGGTGTGCAGCGAACAGGACCAATCCTGCCACCTATGCCCATCTACACAAACTGGTTGACCTGAATACTGCCTGAATGTGCGCAGCGTGGTCACAGGGAGCGCTATGCAAGAATTGGTTTTATGTCTGTTCACACCGCTGTAGCCACTATCAAGACGAACAAGGGCGACATCGTCGTAAACCTTTTCGGAAACCACGCGCCTAAGACGGTCGCCAACTTTGTTGGTCTGGCGACTGGCACGATCGAGTGGACCCACCCGGAGACCGGCAAGGTCTCCACCGACAAGCTGTATGACGGTGTGATCTTCCACCGCATCATCAAGCAGTTCATGCTGCAGGGTGGCGACCCGCTCGGCCAGGGCTTCGGTGGCCCCGGGTACCAGTTCGACGACGAGATCCACCCGGAACTCAACTTCAACGCTCCCTACATCCTTGCCATGGCAAACGCCGGCACCCAGGGCGGCCGAGGCACCAATGGCTCGCAGTTCTTCATCACCACGGTTGCCACCCCCTGGCTCCAGGGCAAGCACACAATCTTCGGTGAAGTTGCTGACGACTCGTCACGTGCCGTTGTTGACGCCATCGAGGCCGTTGACACGGACGGTCGCGACAAGCCGCTGACCCCCGTGGTCATCGAGAGCGTCACCATCACCGAGATCTGAACCACGGCTTAGAAAAGAACCAAATGACCGACGCGGCGGGCTCTGCCGGTAACACCTGTTACCGGCATCCCGATCGACAGAGTTTTGTACTCTGCCAGCGGTGCGGGCGGACTATCTGCCCGTCCTGCCAGACACAGGCAGCGGTTGGGGTCCATTGCCCCGAATGTGTGAACGAAGCACGGGGATCTGCTCCCAAAACTAAATCGCGTGTCCGAATGGCATTCCGCTCATCCAGCGACCGCCCGGTTATCACGTATTCGATCATCGCCGTAGCGGTCTTCGTTTACCTGCTGCAGATGCTCCTCGGAAACCTGATTACCCTCCAGCTGATCTATTACCCGCCGTTTACGCTGTCCCAGCCGTGGCGCCTGCTCACGTCGGTGTTCGCTCACGGTGGGATTCTGCACCTGCTGTTTAACATGTACTCGTTGTTCATCTTCGGTCCGGTGCTCGAGCGAATGCTCGGACGGGTCCGCTTCCTCGCCATGTACCTGCTGGCGGGGCTGGGCGGTTCTGTTGCCGTACTTCTCCTTGCGCCGACATCATCGGTGCTGGGAGCCTCAGGCGCGATCTTCGGCCTGATGGGGGCGTTCTTCGTTATCCAGCGCGGTGTCGGGGGAAGCAGTAACCCCGCGTTACTGATCGTCATCGGGTTGAACCTCGTTATCCCCTTTGTCATCCCGAACAGCAATATCTCCTGGCAGGCGCACGTCGGTGGCCTCGTCGTCGGTGCGTTGGTCGCATTCATTTACACCAAAACGCGGGCGAGACGGCAGAAAACTCTTCAGATCGCTGCGCTGGTAGGCGTGGCCGTCCTTCTCGTCGCGCTCATCCTCGCTCGCTTCGCCCTGTCCTAGGAAAAGTTATCCACAGGGTTGTGCACAGTGGGGATAATTACATCCATGTAGTTCACCGGCCGCGCCCATATGTGCTGGTCAGTAGATGAAATTCCTTTTGGCGTTGCTCGAGTGACCACTCCATATGTTGTGGATAGACCTGTGCAACCTGTGAAAAGTACTGTGGATATTAACGACAAAACCGTGCTGGCCGGATTCGGTCAGCACGGTTAGGTACGTTTGGGGCCTGACGGCCGGACGGTGTCGCCTTAGCGCCAGCGGGTTGTCATCAGGAAGCCGACGAACATGATGCCGAAGCCAACGAGGATGTTCCAGGTCCCGAGCTGCGGTACCGGCAAGGACGTTCCACTCACGTAGAACACGATGATCCAGATCAACCCGATGAGCATAAATGCGAACATCACCGGCTTGAACCACACCGGGTTGGGCGCTTGCTCACCCGGACGGGCCGGAGCGGAACGGTCGGTCTTGGGATCAGATGTGCGGGCCATGCCGAGAATTCTATCCCGAACGGGGGTGGTCCGGCCGTAGGGTAACCGAACGCCCCGCTCCCGTACGGGCCAGCACCCTAGAATCGTGCGTATGACTGTCGAGGCGGGGGACACGGAAGCCGAGAGCTTCCGGCCTCGAAAGAGCGACCGGAAGCGTCACGGCAAGCGCGAACCGCGCCCCGCCCGACGCTTCAGCATTTTGGGTCTCCTCGGCGAACTTATGCTCACAGCAGGTGTCCTGGTCATGCTGTTCCTCGGCTGGCAGCTGTGGCTTAACGACATCATCGTGGGGAGCAGGCAGGAGCAGGCTGCGTCCGAACTCGGTCAGAGTTGGGCGGCCGCGGTTCCAACGGATACTCCGACCGAGGCAGCCACCGACGCTCCCACCGGCCCGGGTGAACCAGTGGTCCTCGCCGATGACTTGGTCAATGCCGAGGACTTCGCCGTCTTGATCGTCCCCCGCTGGGGCGAGGGCTGGGAGAGGACGATCACCGAGGGAATTGGTGTGCAGGACGTTCTGAACAAGGGCAGGCTCGGCCACTACCCGTCCACCCAGTTGCCGGGCGAGGTTGGCAACTTCGCCATCGCCTCCCATCGGATGGCTTATGGCGGCGGGTTTAAGGACCTGCACCAGCTGCAGCTCGGGGACCATATCTACGTCGAGACGCAGGACGGCTGGTACAGCTACGTGTACCGCAGCAGCGAATATGTACTGCCCACCGGCGTTGGAGTCATCGCCGAAGTGCCCCAGCAGCCGGGCGTCGCCGCGGTGGATCGGATGATCACCCTGACGACCTGCAATCCATTCTTCTCCACGGCCGAGCGACTGATCGCCTACGGTGTTTATGACACGTGGTATCCGCGCGCCGGCGGACCGCCTGCCGAGATAGCCGGAACCGTGAACGCGAGGAACAGCTGATGTACGGAGCCCTCTGGCGAGTGCTGCCCGGCCCGGCCTGGCTTCGCATAATTTTTCTTTTGATTCTTTTAGCGCTGGTGCTGTTCGCGCTGATCGAGTGGGTCTTCCCCTTCGTTGATCAGTTTGTGGCGCCGCAGGATGTGACGGTAACCGAATGACCCGCGTACTGGTGATCGACAACTACGACAGCTTCGTCTATACACTGAACGGCTACTTGCAACAGCTGGGAGCGGAGACGACGGTCGTTCGCAACGACGACTTCGCGGTGGATGATGCCGCCGCCTACATCGCCGACTACGACGCCGTGTTGCTGTCCCCCGGCCCCGGCACCCCGGCAGCGGCGGGGGTGTCCATTCCCGTTGTGAAGGCCGCTGTGGAAAGCGGACAGCCGCTTCTCGGTGTGTGCCTCGGCCACCAGGCGATCGCCGAGGCCCTCGGAGCGACCGTTACCCATGCTGAGGAACTGATGCACGGTAAAACGTCGCAGATCAGCCACGACGACAGCGACTTCTACAGCGGTGTCCCACAGCCTTTCCGGGCCACCCGGTACCACTCGCTGGCCGTTGTGGACTCGACGGTTCCGGACTCCCTTGTTGTCAACTCCCGCACCGCTGGCGGTGTGATCATGGGACTACGACATGAGGAGCTGCCGATCTTCGGGGTGCAGTTCCACCCCGAGTCCGTCCTGACCGAGGGTGGCTACCGGATGATCGGAAACTGGCTCGCCGTCGCCGGCTTGCCGGAGGCCCGCACCACCGCTGTGGGTCTCACCCCGCTCGTCACGCTCTAAGTTCGCCCTAGGCGACCGGGACGTCTTCACGGGGCTCCGGCCACACCCTGCACCGAGCGAGGCTGCTCACCCCGGCGCAACTTCGGCCTTGGTGGCCAACCAGCTGGGTGAGGGGCTGGTTGAACGACGGGCTGGTTGAGCGAATTATCCGGAGCAAACGTCGATGCTGATCGCGGTGCCCTGCGGGTAGGTTCCCGGGGTAAGCGACTGGCTGGTGACGGCGCGGCCGGTGCAGCCGTAATTGGCCGTGACCGAAACGTTCAGTTCGAGCGCCGCAAGCTGTTTGCCGGCGTCGCTGGCGGAGGCACCGACAACGTTGGGGACGGTGACCGCGCCCGTGGAGACGATGATGTCGACCGTGGACCCCTCGGGAACCGCGGTGAGCGCCGCGGGCGACGCATCCACCACAACGTCAGCCGGCACGGCTGGGGAGTCCTGGCGGGTCACAGCACCAACGACCAGGTTGCGGGCGGTGATGGCTGCCTGGGCGGCCTCCAGCGTCTGTCCCGCGATCTCGGGCACGGAGACGGTGGCTGCTCCGGTCGACACGTAGACGCGCACCAGCTGCTGGCGGGAGACCTCTGAGCCGGCTTCCGGCACCGTGCGGATTATCTGTCCCGCCGGGACTGTCGCGCTTGTCTCGCTGTACTGGCGCGGAACGAGATCGTCCGCGACAAGCGACTCGGACGCGACGTCGTACGTCTGCCCTGACACCTTGGGGACGGACACCGACAGTGCGCTGGTGATCGACCCGGTTTGCGGGAGGTTGATGGTCCAGGACAGGACGGCGACGATAACAACAACCATCACCAGGATGCCTGCGGCGATCCAGGCGACTGGCGGCCGGGACTGGGGCCGGGTGACGCGAGCGTCCTCGTCGATATTGAGCTGGCGCAGGGTCGCCTCTGAGCTGGCAACGGCATCCGGGTTAACCCCGAACAGGCTCGTCGATGAGTCCTTGCTCGGTATCGGTCGTGGGGACACATCGCCGCGCGCTGCGGCCTCAACGTGTTCGCGGAACTCGCCGGCGCTCTGGAAACGCGCGAAGCGGTCCTTGGACAGAGCGCGCAGGACAACAACGTCGAGCGCCGGGGAGACCTTGGGGTTCAGGGTCGACGGCGGAGCCGGGTTCTGGTTGACGTGCTGGTAGGCGACGGCAACCGGGTTTGTGCCACGGAACGGGGCTACACCGGTGAGGAGTTCGAACAGCACAACACCGGCGGAATACAGGTCGGTGCGGGCATCAACGGTTTCCCCGCGAGCCTGCTCGGGAGAAAAATACTGGGCGGTTCCGACGATTGCGCTGGTCTCAGCGATGGTCGCGGAGGATTCGGAGATCGCCCTGGCGATGCCGAAGTCCATCACCTTCACCTGGCCGGTGGTGGACACCATGATGTTGCCTGGCTTGATGTCGCGGTGGACAACTCCGGCGCGGTGGGAGTATTCCAGGGCGCTGAGGACCTGCTCGATAATACGAACGGCTTCGTCTGCCGGCAGCGCACCCTCGGCGAGGATGTCTTTGAGCAGGCGTCCGTCGACGAATTCCATGATGATAAACGGGAGCTGGCGTTCGTTGCCCTCGAGGTCGGTGACGGTTTCCTCGCCGGCGTCGAAGATGCGGACGATCGTGGGGTGGGCCATCTTCGCGGCATCCTGCGCTTCGCGGCGGAAGCGGGTGCGGAATGCGGGATCGTTCGCCAGGTTCGGCTTCAGCAGCTTGATGGCGACACGACGGCCGAGGCGGGCATCGGTACCCTCATGGACGTCGGCCATACCGCCGCGGCCAATCAGCTCACCGACGCGATAGCGCCCAGCCAAGAGGCGTACGTCTGATGCCACGCCTTCTGTCACGAATCATCTCTCCCGTTGTTGATCAGTAATTCAGGGCAATTGTAGCCACTACGTGCTGTGGATTCGGGTCAGTCCGCATCGGTGTTCGCGGCGACGACCGTGATGGTGGTCTCATCCGAGACCTCCGACTGCAGTTCCCCGCAGAGGGCGTAGTAACTGACCGTGGTCGGACCTGCCGCCCCGAGCTTGATCGTCAGGGAGGTGTCCCCGGCGTCGATCGGGTTGGAGGGGCCGGACGCGTTGGTCACCGAAAAGTTGTACCCCGAGAAGGTGTAGCCGGCGGGACAACCCGTGTACGCCGGCCAGCTGATGGTGGCGTTCGACCCTGCGACATAACCGGCCGTCGCCGAAGCGGGCGCTGCGGTGGCGGTGGTCGGTGCCGGCGGGGTCGGGATCTCCGTGTAGAAGAGAACCTTCACCAGCGTGTTCTTGGCGATGCTTCCGGTGGGGCTGACCTGGTACGACTTGCCCACGTCCGCTTGGGTGGGGGCGGCGACACCGGGCTGCGGGTCAAATCCGAGCTCGAGGTCGCTGAGCGTCTGCTCGGCCTCCGCCTGGGTCAGTCCCGACAGCTGCGCCTGGTTGATCACCACCGTGTTGTTGGTGGGGGTGACAGACGGTGTTGGCGCGGCCGTTGTGGGTTCGGTGGATGGTTCAACCGGTGGCACCACCGGGGCTGTGACGCTGCTGGTCGCCGAATCTGTTGGTGTCGCGGTCTGTTCGCCGTTCTGGCCGACGAGCGCGATGATGGTGCCAACCAGAACAACCAGGAGCACAACGATCAGGGCGACGAGCGGCCACGTCCACGGGTTGCGCTTGTTCGGCTGGGTATTGGGCGTCGACTCTACGGTTGCCGTGGCCGGCATCCTGGTGGTATTCGGGTTGCCGTAGTTCGGGCCCTCGAGGGCCGCGAGCGAGCTGTCGCCGACGACCGCGGGCACGGAGGCGACGGCACCGGCGATGTCGCCGCGACGCAGCGCCTGGGCGGCACGGGCGAGGTGGGCGGCGCTGGCAGGCCGGTCCGCGGGGTTTTTGGAGATGCACGAGTACACGAGGTTGCGTACCGGCTCGGAGATGGTGACGGGAAGCTCGGGCGGAGCCTCGTTGATCTGCGCCATCGCGATGGCGACCTGC
>JAODAO010000222.1 GCA_025463465.1 Glaciihabitans sp.
AAACGATTAAGCGCCGACCTGATTACCTTCAGTGCGAAAGGGTCCAGCGTCTCCAAGGGGGAGAGCCTTAAGGACACCGCGCAAACACTCGCCGCGATGGGGGCCGATGCCGTGGTGATCCGCCACCCCGCTTCCGGAGCAGCACAAACCCTGGCCGACAGTGGCTGGATTGATGCCGCGGTGCTCAACGCGGGAGATGGCACCCACGAACACCCCACCCAGGCTCTGCTGGATGCTTTCACCATGCGCCGACGCCTGCACGGCAGCGCGTCGCGGGGCAAATCTCTCGACGGGTTGAAGGTAACCATTGTGGGGGACATTCTGCATAGTCGAGTTGCCCGCTCCAACGTGTGGCTGCTGAATGCCCTCGGCGCGACAGTGCGGCTGGTGGCACCGGCCACCCTGCTGCCGTCAACGACCACGAGCTGGCCCGTCACGGTCGGCTTCGACCTGGATTCCGCAATCGACGACGATCCCGACGTTGTGATGATGCTGCGCATCCAGGCGGAGCGTATGCACGCGGCGTTTTTCCCGAATGCCCGTGAGTACTCACGCCAGTGGGGCCTCGACGAGGAACGCCTCAACCGGCTGCGTCCGGATACCATGGTGATGCATCCCGGCCCGATGAACCGGGGACTGGAAATATCTTCAAACGCCGCCGACTCAAGCCGCTCCACCGTGCTCGAGCAGGTGGCGAACGGCGTATCGATACGGATGGCCGTTTTGTACTTACTACTCTCAGGCGACCGGGAGGCCTCCGCATGACCAGCTCCAGCACCGCCCTGCTCATCACGGGCGCGACCTTGCCCGATGGCAGCAGCACCGATCTCCTAGTCAACGATGGCCGCATCGCCGAGGTCGGCAGCGGGCTCACCGCCGCGGGTGCCACGGTGATCGACGCGGCCGGTCTCACCGCACTTCCCGGCCTCGTTGACCTGCACACCCACCTGCGCGAGCCCGGCTTCGAGCAGAGTGAAACTGTCCTCACCGGTTCCCGCGCCGCCGCCATCGGCGGATTCACCGCCGTCTTCGCCATGGCGAACACCTCACCGGTGTCCGACACCGCCGGGGTCGTCGAACAGGTGGCCTCGCTCGGCGCCCGCCACGGCTACGTCACCGTCCGCCCGATCGGCGCCGTCACCATGGGCCTCGAAGGCAAACAGCTCAGCGAGATCGGTGCCATGGCGCACTCTCGTGCCAACGTCGGTGTCTTCTCCGACGACGGGCACTGCGTTCACGATGCGCTGCTGATGCGCCGTGCCCTCGAGTACGTCAAAACGTTTGATGGTGTTATCGCCCAGCACGCGCAGGACCCGCGCCTCACCGAGGGTGCGCAGATGAACGAGGGCAGCCTGTCCGGAGAACTGGGTCTGGCCGGCTGGCCCGCAGTCGCTGAAGAATCGATCATCGCCCGCGACGTTCTCCTCGCCCAGCATGTAGGGGCGCGGCTGCACGTGTGCCACGTGTCGACCGCCGGGTCGGTCGAGGTCATCCGGTGGGCAAAAGCCCGCGGAATCAACGTCACGGCCGAGGTAACTCCCCACCACCTCCTCCTCACCGAGGAACTCATCCGCGGTTATGACCCTCGTTACAAGGTCAACCCGCCGTTGCGCAGCAGCGAAGATGTTGAGGCGCTGCGCGCTGGCCTCGCCGACGGCACCATCGACATCGTTGCGACAGACCACGCCCCGCACCCGCTGGAGGCCAAGGAATGCGCGTGGGCCGAAGCTGCCAACGGGATGGTTGGGTTGGAGTCCGCACTGAGTGTTGTGCAGGCGTCCGTTGTCGACAACGGCCAGCTGGACAGGGCGGATGTAGCGCGGGTGTTGTCCTCAGCCCCCGCCGGGATCGGTCGCCTCGACGGCTACGCCAGCCCGTTCGCCGTTGGTAACACCGCGAACATCACCCTGTACGACCCCAGCGTCAGCCGCGAGTTCGCCCGCGAGCACCTTCACGGCAAGGGTGTCAACTCTCCCTACCTGGCAACGACGTTGCCAGGACAGGTGATGGCCACCATCCACGACGGGTACGCCACCGTCCTCAACGGCGCGCTCGTCGACGCCGGAGAGGTTGCCGCCCAGGCCCGGTCCCGCCGTGGATAGGCCGGCACTGATGGCCATCGTGCTGCTGTTCCTGGCGGTGCTGCTTGGCCTTATGGCGCTGGGATGGCACGCGCGCAAGCGCCGCCAGAAGGCCATCGGCAGGCCGGCGGCGGTGCCGACGGACACCGGTCCTGACCACGGAACGTTCGACGGCTTCTACGTCGCGACAACGGTCGCCGGTGACCCACTGAACCGGATCGCGGTCGGCGGGCTCGGATTTCGCTCCCGCGCCACCATCACCGTCACCGGTGCCGGACTTATCCTGGCGCTGCGCGGCGAGGACGAGATGTTCATCCCCGTTTCCGCGCTGCGCGGGGTCACCCGCGCCACCTGGACCATCGACCGTGTGGTCGAAGAAGGCGGACTTGTCCTTGTCGCCTGGAACCTCGGCGAGGCCGAGACATCCACCGCCGTCGACACCTACCTCAGACTCGTCGAGTCGCCAGCGCTGCTCGACGCCATCAACCTCATTTTCCCCGTATCGACTGGAAGGACGGCCTAGTGGCCCTCGACCCCGCAGTTTTAGTTCTTGAAGACGGAACCCGTTACACGGGCCGCGCGTACGGAGCGATCGGACGCACCTTCGGTGAAGCCGTTTTCGCCACCGGCATGACCGGGTATCAGGAAACCCTGACCGACCCGAGCTACGCCGGCCAGATCGTGGTGATGACCGCTCCCCACATCGGCAACACCGGTGTCAATGACGAGGACCCGGAGTCCCGGCGTATTTGGGTGTCCGGTTACGTGGTGCGCGACCCCTCGCGTGTTGTATCGAACTTCCGCGCCACCCGCACGCTCGACGACGACCTCGTCAGTAACGATGTTGTGGGAATCAGCGGCATCGACACCCGTGCGCTCACCCGCCGCCTCCGCGACGCCGGATCGATGCGCGCCGGGATCTTCTCCGGGGCAGATGCGGCGATTGATCCGTCGGAGCAGCTCAGCCTCGTCAAGGGTGCTGCGGCAATGCTCGGACGCAACCTCTCCGCCGAGGTCTCCACCGCCGAGTCATTCGTCGTTCCGGCGGTGGGGGAGTCCATCGGGCGCCTCGCCGTGCTGGACCTCGGCGTAAAGACATCCACCCTCAATTACCTGGCCGGACGCGGATTCGACGTGCACGTGCTGCCGCAGGCGGTGACGATCGCCGAAGTACTAGCCCTCGAACCCGTCGCCGCGTTCTACTCGAACGGTCCAGGCGACCCAGGAGCCTCCGACCAGCACGTTGAACTGCTGCAGGGCATCCTGCGCGCCGACCTGCCGTTCTTCGGAATCTGCTTTGGCAACCAGCTCTTCGGCCGCGCCCTCGGCTTCGGCACATACAAGCTGCCGTTCGGTCACCGTGGTATCAACCAGCCGGTCCTCGATAAGGCAACCGGCCGCGTTGAGATCACCAGCCAGAACCACGGCTTCGCGGTCGACGCGCCAGTCGAAGGCATCCTCGAATCACCCGCCGGGTTCGGGCGGGTCGAAGTGAGCCACTTCAGCCTGAACGACAACGTGGTGGAGGGCCTGCGCGCCCTCGACATCCCAGCCTTCTCGGTGCAGTACCACCCGGAGGCCGCCGCTGGCCCCCACGACAGTAACTACCTTTTCGACCGGTTCCGCGAGCTGGTCCTTGACCGCGCCGCCACCGGCACCAGCACGAAGGACAGCAAGTAATGCCGAAGCGCGACGATATCAAGAGCGTCCTGGTCATCGGCTCCGGCCCCATTGTGATCGGCCAGGCCGCGGAGTTCGACTACTCCGGCACGCAGGCCTGCCGGGTGCTGCGCGAGGAGGGTGTTCGCGTTATCCTCGTGAACTCGAACCCCGCCACCATCATGACCGACCCCGACTTCGCTGACGCGACGTACATCGAGCCGATCAGCTGGCAGGTCATCGAAACCATCATCGCCAAGGAGAAGCCGGACGCCATCCTGCCAACCCTCGGCGGACAGACGGCCCTGAACGCCGCCATCGACCTGCACAACAACGGCATCCTCACCAAGTACAACGTCGAGCTCATCGGCGCGAACTTCGAGGCCATCAACAAGGGCGAAGACCGCCAGATCTTCAAGGAACTCGTCCTCGCCTGTGGTGCCGATGTCGCCAGGAGCCACATCGCCCACACCATCGAGGAGGCTATCGGATTCGCCGACGACCTAGGGTACCCGCTGGTTGTACGCCCCTCCTTCACCATGGGCGGCCTCGGTTCCGGTTTCGCGTACACCCGCGAGGAACTGGTGCGCATTGTCACGGACGGCCTGCACCAGAGCCCGACCACGGAGGTCCTGCTCGAGGAGTCCATCCTCGGATGGAAAGAATACGAACTCGAACTGATGCGCGACACCGCCGATAACACGGTTGTGGTCTGCTCCATCGAGAACGTTGACCCCGTTGGTGTCCACACCGGTGACTCGATCACGGTTGCCCCGGCGCTGACCCTCACCGACCGCGAGTACCAGAACCTGCGCAACATCGGCATCGACATCATCCGCGCCGTCGGCGTCGACACCGGTGGCTGCAACATCCAGTTCGCCATCGACCCGGCCAACGGCCGCGTCATCGTCATCGAGATGAACCCGCGCGTGTCCCGCTCCAGCGCGCTCGCGTCGAAGGCGACCGGCTTCCCCATCGCGAAGATCGCCGCGAAGCTCGCGATCGGCTACCGCCTCGACGAGATCCCCAACGACATCACCAAGGTCACCCCGGCCAGCTTCGAGCCCACCCTGGACTACGTCGTGGTCAAGGTGCCCCGGTTCGCGTTCGAGAAGTTCCCATCCGCCGACGCCACCCACTCCACCACCATGAAGTCAGTCGGCGAGGCCATGGACATCGGTCGCAACTACT
>JAODAO010000235.1 GCA_025463465.1 Glaciihabitans sp.
GTGGGAACGTCGAATATCTCGAGCACGTCCACTCCACCGAATTCAGAAAAAACTACCGCTCGGGCCTGCAAGTTCCTCGTTGGACTCATACCTCACATCATCGCCCGGAAATCACCGCGAGGCAATCAATCACGCCGCTCGGCCGCCAGCTTCACAGGATGCGGCGAGCTGGAGGATGGCCCGATTAGGCGGTGATGCGGGATGTCCGTACCACCGAGGTTGTCGGTGTCAGCCAGTGGGCTGCAAGCATCAGGTCAACGGTGCGCGACCATGGGTAACCCGCCGCGACTTCCCGGGCGTCAGCACGTCGGTCGGCAATCCGGCGATCTAGAATGCGAACGACCGCATCGGCAAACTCCAGACCACTGTCACCGGCAAGTTCGCCGGCGGAATGCGACAGCAGCTCTCCCGCTGCCGACCCAGCAGATGCGACAACGGGACTGCCACTGGCAAGTGCTTCAAGCCACGACACGCTGAATGTGTTGCGTGGTCCCGCGCTCACCACAACGTCCGCGCAGGCCAGCAGGGTGGCGAGATCGCGCGGTTCATCGATCTGGCCCACAAAATCTACGGGAAGGTCTCGCGCCGCACGCTCCAAGCGCGCGCGCAGCGGGCCAGCGCCAGCCATAACAAGACGTGCATCAACGCCGCGCCGCCGAAGCTCGCGAAGGGTGTCGATGACTCGTACCGGTGACTTGTCAGCCGTAAAGCGACCGGCGTGCACTATCAGGACGGTGTTTTCTTTGAGATAGGCCCGGCGGGCATCCGCTGACCATCGGTGGGGTGAAAACGTCTCAAGGTCAACCCCAAGCGGCACCACCCCTACCTGCCCGGGCAGGATATGTTCATACCGGTCGCGGGTCGCAGCGGTGGTGCAGACCACGCTGCTGAAATCGCGGAGCGCCCCGCGGGTGGACGTCCGCTCCCGGTTGATGTGTCCGGTAGGTGTACCCACCGCCGCAGCGGAGGGTCTCATCAACCAGTCGCTGGGTCGATTGTGGACGACCAGTATCGCCGGCACCGAATGACGCTTGGCCCAGGTGCCCAGCCGCCGCAGGGTGAGCCGGTCGGATACCTCAAGACGGCCGGGCTCGAGGTCGGAAAGAATGCGCCGGACGGTGACCTCTACGGGGATGAGGCTCGTGGTGCGCAGTCGGCCAGGCAGAGTGGCGATGGTGATGACGGTGCCGTACGGTGTCTGCTGACGGGAGGACTGCGTTCCTGGGACGATGAGGAAGAAGTCGTGGCCAGCCCGCCGATAACCGGCCCCGAGATGCCGCATCGTTGTGGCGAAGCCGCCGGATTCTTGGCCATGAAAATTGGCGACGTGCACAATGCGCATTGGTCCATTATCTGCGTATCCGCCGTGAGCATTTCGCCATCGGCGCACGCTCAGCGCGAACAGTGACCCCTGCGGTCAGGCAATGTCAGTGGTCTCCGTAGACTATTAAGAGTGTCGATTTCTTCTGTAGAGGGCTCCTCTAAACTCAGCGTTCAAGGCGCCCGCGTCCACAATCTCAAAAACGTCGATCTGGATATTCCCAGGGACTCCCTGGTGGTTTTTACCGGTCTGTCCGGATCGGGGAAATCGTCTCTCGCGTTCGATACCATCTTCGCGGAAGGCCAGCGGCGCTACGTCGAGTCCCTCTCCGCGTACGCGCGCCAGTTCCTCGGGCAGGTCGACCGGCCTGACGTGGACTTCATCGAAGGCCTCAGCCCCGCGGTATCCATCGACCAGAAGTCGACGAACCGCAACCCGCGATCGACCGTCGGCACTATCACCGAGATCTACGACTACATGCGACTGCTGTGGGCACGGATCGGTGTTCCCCACTGCGCAATCTGTGGAGAAAAAATCGAGCGTCAGACGGTGCAGCAGATCGCCGACCAACTCATGACGCTGGAGACCGGAACCCGCTACCAGGTGGTCAGCCCTGTCATCTCGCAGAAAAAGGGAGAGTTTGTCGACCTGTTCCGCGAACTCGCGGCTGGAGGATATTCCCGCGCAATCGTCGATGGTGACCAGATCTCCCTGACGGACCCGCCGACGCTGAAAAAACAGGTCAAGCACGACATCTCTGTTGTGGTCGATCGTCTCGTCGCCGCCGACGACATCCTGACCCGGCTCACCGACTCCCTCGAGACGGCGCTGCGCCTCACCGACGGCCTCGTTTCCATCAACTACGTGGATGAGACGGGTCCTGCGGCCTGGCGGAACTTCTCGGAAAAGCTCTCCTGCCCGAACGGGCACCCGGTTCAACTCACGGAGATCGAGCCCCGCACGTTCTCGTTCAACGCTCCGTTCGGAGCCTGCCCCGAGTGCTCAGGCCTCGGAACGCGAATGTCCGTCGACAGCGACCTGCTGGTGGGCGACGACTCCCTCAGCCTCGCCGATGGTGTGATCCTCCCATGGGCGAACTCCGGAAAAGGTGTCTTCAGCTACTTCGAGAAGCTGCTCGGCGGTCTCTCCCAGGAAATGAACTTCTCCCTCGACACTCCTTGGGGCGAGCTGCGAGACGACGTCAAGAAGGCGGTACTCAAGGGCAACAACTTCGAGGTGACGGTTAAATGGAAAAACCGCTTTGGCCGGGAGATGAAGTACAGCACCGGTTTTGAGGGTGTTATGCCGTACATCGAGCGGAAGTTCCTTGAAGCTGAAACAGACGTGCAACGCGCACGATTTGCGAGCTACCTCCGAGAAATCAACTGCCCAGTCTGTGATGGAAAACGACTCCGGCCCGAAGTGCTGGCGGTCACCGTCAACGACTTCAGCATCTCCGACATCTGTGAGCTCAGCCTCATTGATTCGCACACCTTTATGGATGCGCTCACGCTGAGTGACCGCGAAGCGCATATTGCCGCCCAGGTTCTCCGGGAGATCCGACTTCGCCTTGAATTCCTCATCGAGGTCGGCCTCAGCTACCTAGACCTGTCTCGTGCGGCCGCTACCCTCAGCGGTGGAGAAGCGCAGCGTATTCGCCTAGCGACACAAATCGGATCGGGACTGACAGGTGTTCTCTACGTCCTGGATGAGCCAAGCATCGGACTTCACCAGAGAGACAACCGGCGCCTCATCGAAACGCTGGTAAAGCTGAAGAACCTCGGTAACACCCTGATTGTCGTTGAGCACGACGAAGACACGATTCGGACCGCTGACTGGATCGTGGACATCGGTCCGGGCGCGGGGGAGCACGGTGGTGAAGTCGTTCACTCCGGATCCTACGAGCAACTCCTTGCCAACACGGATTCCCTCACCGGTGATTACCTCTCCGGGCGGAAGTCGATTGCCATTCCCAAGACGCGCCGCCCTGTCGATCCACTGCGTCAAATCACGGTCGAGGGCGCACGCGCTAACAACCTGAAAAATATCACGGTGAAATTTCCTCTGGGAACTCTCACCGCCGTCACCGGGGTGAGCGGGTCCGGAAAGTCGTCCCTGGTAAACGACATCCTCTACAAGGTGCTGGCCAACGAGTTGAACGGTGCCAGGCAGATTCCCTCGAAGCACACGAGGGTCACCGGGCTCGAGAACCTCGACAAAGTTGTCCACGTTGACCAGAACCCCATCGGTCGCACCCCACGATCAAACCCAGCTACGTACACGGGCGTCTTCGACCGTATTCGTACGCTCTTCTCCGAGACAGCCGAAGCCAAGGCCCGGGGTTATCTTCCCGGCCGGTTCAGCTTCAACGTCAAGGGTGGCCGCTGCGAGAACTGCTCAGGTGACGGCACCATCAAGATCGAGATGAACTTCCTGCCCGACGTTTACGTGGCCTGCGAGGTCTGCGGCGGCGCTCGGTACAACCGGGAGACTCTCTCCGTCCACTACAAGGGTAAAAGCATCGCAGAGGTGCTCGATATGCCCATCAGCGAAGCGGCGGACTTCTTCGAAGCCATCTCTGCAATCAGCCGCTTCCTGAAGACCCTTGTTGATGTTGGACTTGGTTACGTTCGCCTGGGGCAGAGCGCTACCACGCTCTCGGGCGGAGAAGCACAGCGGGTGAAGCTGGCGACGGAACTGCAGAAGCGTTCCATGGGCAGAAGCATTTACGTGCTGGATGAACCCACAACCGGCCTGCATTTCGAGGACGTGCGCAAGTTGCTCCTGGTCCTCAACGGTCTAGTGGACAAGGGAAACACAGTGATTGTGATCGAACACAACCTCGACGTCATTAAGTCCGCAGATTGGCTCATCGACATCGGTCCAGAGGGTGGTGCAGGAGGCGGCGAGGTGCTGGCAACGGGTACCCCCGAAAAGATTGCGCGGTCCAAAAAGAGCCACACGGCGACATACCTGCGCGAGATCCTCGCTGGCGCCTAGGGAAGGTGTAGTGCTGAGATGGCCGACACAGTCAGCTGGCGCCCGAAGGCCGGCGAGATTCCCACGGCACCCGGCGTGTATCGATGGTGGGATGAGTCTGGTCGTGTTCTCTACGTCGGCAAAGCCAAGAACCTTCGCGCCCGGCTGAGCAATTACTTCGCTCCGCTGCCAACGCTGCACGAGCGGACCAGGCGGATGGTGCTCTCGGCAGCATCGGTGACCTGGACCGTGGTTGGTACGGAATTCGAAGCGCTCCAACTCGAGTACACGTGGATCAAGGAGTTCAATCCACCCTTCAACGTGCAGTTCCGTGACGACAAGACGTATCCCTACCTGGCCATCACCCTCAGTGATGATGTGCCTCGCGTTATGGTCACCCGCAATCGTGGCATCAAGGGCGCACGATACTTTGGCCCATACACCAAGGTGTGGGCCATTCGCGAGACCGTAGACCTGATGCTCAAGGCTTTTCCGATGAGGAGCTGCACAGACACGACCTACAAACGTGCGGCCCAGACCGGGCGCCCGTGTTTGCTCGGCGACATCGGCAAATGCGCGGCGCCGTGCGTTGGCAGGGTGTCAAAGGAGGAGCATAAGTCCATCGCCCTCGACTTCACGTCGTTTATGGCGGGGAACGATACTCGATTCACCGGCGATCTTACGAAGAAGATGAAGGCTGCGGCCGCGGAGATGGACTATGAGTCTGCCGCGCGCTATCGGGACCAGCTCGGAGCCCTCGAAACGGCGCTGTCAAAGAGCGCGATTGTTCTTGCCGATGACATCGATGCGGACATCTTCGGCATCGCACACGATGAATTAGCGGCTGCTGTCCAACAGTTCATTGTTCGCGGCGGTCGAATCCGCGGTGTTCGAAGTTGGGTTGTTGACAAGGAACTCGACCTGGAGTTGCCAGAACTCGTTGAGACGGTCCTGCAGAATGCGTACGAGGACGGCGCCGTACCCCCGCGCGAAATCATGGTCCCCGAACTTCCCGAGGACGCGGCAGAACTGGAACTTTGGTTAGGACAACGGCGTGGCGCCGGCGCTGCGCGGGTGTCTCTTCGTGTGGCCCAGAGGGGCGACAAGGCTGCGCTGGCACAGACGGTAAGCAT
The DNA here is from genome assembly GCA_025463465.1 of Glaciihabitans sp. Classification (GTDB taxonomy): domain Bacteria; phylum Actinomycetota; class Actinomycetes; order Actinomycetales; family Microbacteriaceae; genus Glaciihabitans. The sequence continues at coordinate 5,434 of JAODAO010000235.1, forward strand.
CAACGCCAAGAACGCGCTGATGCAGTACAAGACCCGCCGAAGTGGCGACTTCGTCGCGCGATCGCAGGCGCTTGCAGACATCCAGGAAGCCCTTGGTATGTCGGAGGCGCCGTTGCGTATGGAGTGCTACGACGTGTCTCATCTCAGCGGCACAAATATCGTGGCATCTATGGTGGTTTTCGAGGATGGGCTTCCCCGAAAGGATCAATACCGTCGGTTTAGCATCGCGGACTCGAGCGATGACACGGAGTCGATCTACCAGACCCTCACGAGGCGGTTGGCGCATCTTGAGCAGGAAACGACGTCTGCCGACGGGGTGGCGGTTGAACGAACCGCATCGGGCGCCGACCTCGACCTCGTCCTCAGCGACGCCGAGGTGGCTGAGGAGGCACGGGACCGGCCCAAATTCGCCTACCGTCCAAACCTGCTCATCGTTGACGGTGGCCAACCCCAGGTGCAAGCGGCGCAACGCGCGTTCGATGACGCCGGGATAACGGGGATCACGCTTTGCGGCATCGCCAAGCGCCTTGAGGAAATCTGGTTACCGAACTCGGACTTTCCGGTCATCCTGCCGCGCAACAGCGATGCATTATTCCTTTTCCAGCGGATCCGAGACGAAGCTCACCGCTTTGCCATCACCTACCAGCGGCAGCGACGAGCCAGCGACATCACGTCGTCCCTCGGCGACATTCCGGGTCTTGGCCCGGCCAGAGTGCGCGAGCTTCTTCGTCACTTCGGCTCGGTAGCCCGACTGCGGGCAGCAGATCGGGATGCGATAGCTGAGGTGAAGGGTGTGGGGGAGACGCTGGCAGGCCAGATCTACGAGAGCCTGCGGGGCTGAGCACCCCCGTAAACTAGAGCCATTCCATCCCGCGACGCGAAAAAGGCCTGAGGCTCAATGAACCCGGAAATCGAACGGCAGGAGATGCTGATCGTCACGGGCATGTCCGGTGCGGGCAGGTCCACGGTCGGCAACGCGCTCGAAGATCTCGGCTGGTATGTCGTCGATAACCTGCCGCCGCAAATGCTTCGTCCGCTTGTCGATCTGGCCGGTCACGCGGGAACGGCTTTGCCGAAAATTGCTGCAATCGTCGACGTACGCGGCGGCAAACTATTCACTGATGTCCGTGAGGCCGTCCAGTGGCTGCGCGACAATGCGAGGGTCAGGGTCGTGTTCCTCGAAGCGACCGATGCGGCATTGGTACGACGCTTTGAACAGGTCCGTCGCCCCCACCCGCTCCAGGGCGACGGCACGCTCCTCGACGGGATCGCTGCTGAGCGCACGCGGATGCAGGAACTGCGAGCGAGCAGCGACATCGTCATCGACACCTCTGAGCTAAACATCCACCAGCTCGCCAACACCATCGCGGAAAAGTTCTCGGCTGAAGACACGCCCGGGGTGTACGTCACCATTCTGAGTTTCGGATTCAAGTACGGGTTGCCCGCGGACGCCGACTCGGTCGCCGACATGCGCTTCCTTCCCAACCCCTTTTGGATGCCGGAACTGAAGCCGCACACGGGGTTGGACCCCGAGGTTAGCGACTACGTCCTGACCCAGGACGGCGCCGCTGAATTCCTGTCGAATTATGCGGCCGCGCTGGCGCCCGTGCTGGCGGGCTATCAGCGGGAGAACAAGAGACACGCTACGATCGCCATTGGATGCACGGGGGGAAAGCATCGATCCGTGGCTGTCGCCGAAAAGCTTGCGACGCTGGTTCGAGGGCTTCCCGGCGTCGCGGTTAGCGTGAAGCACCGTGACCTCGGCCGCGAATAGCGCGGATCATCGGCCTACTGAGGCGCAATGACCCGGTGCTCCCGTCGAGAATTAGAAAAGGAAATACCCTGTGCCATTAACCGCTGACGTCAAGGACGAACTCGCTAAGGTCGAGGTGAGCAAAACTACTGTTAGGGCAGCCGAGTTGGCGACCATCCTCCGGTTCGCCGGAGGTCTGCATCTGATTTCTGGTCGAATTGCTATCGAAGCGGAACTCGACACCGCAATCCTCGGCCGACGAGTTCGCAAGGATCTCGCCGAGCTGTACGGAGTCAGGAGCGAGATCTCGATCGTCTCACCCACCGTCCAGCGTCGCACCAGCCACTATCTGGTCCGTGTCCTCGAAGGCGGTGAAACGTTGGCTCGACAGACGGGCCTGCTCGACGCGCGTCGTCGCCCCATCCGTGGTCTCCCGAATAAGCTCACGACCGGATCGCAGGAAGAGCTCTCCGCCGTGTGGCGAGGAGCGTTCTTGGCTCACGGAACCCTCACCGATCCCGGGCGTTCTGCCGCACTGGAGATCACCTGCCCGGGCAACGAGGCGGCAATGGCGTTGGTTGGAGCAGCCGGTCGGCTGAAGATCGCGGCAAAGGCCCGCGAGGTCCGCGGAGTGCACCGGGTTGTCATCCGGGATGGCGAAGCTATCGGCGCCATGCTGGTGACGATGGGCGCTCACCACAGTGTGGTTTCGTGGGACGAGATGCGCCAGCGACGCGAAGTGCGGGCGACCGCAAACCGCCTGGTCAACTTTGACGACGCTAACCTCCGCCGCTCCGCGCAGGCTGCTGTCGCAGCGTGTTCCCGCGTAGAGCGCGCCCTCGAAATACTGGATGGCCAGGTGCCGGAACACCTTCGATACGCGGGAGAGCTGCGACTGAGTTTCCGCGACTCCAGTCTCGATGAGCTTGGACATCACGCCGACCCACCCATGACCAAGGATGCCGTCGCCGGCCGCATCCGTCGCCTGCTCGCCATGGCGGACAAGCGCGCAACGGATCTGGGAATCCCTGGTACCGATGCGAACCTGCCGCCGGACCTTGATGACGTGTGATGACGGTAACCCGCAAGCACAAAGATCGTCCCGGTTCTGAGGATTAGACTAAAAACGTTCCTCGATGATCCGCCAGGGCGGACCGCGGCCGATCCGAAGGAGAGACACGATGGCTGACTACACCCTTCCAGAACTCCCTTACGACTACGCCGCACTCGAGCCACACATCAGCGCCAGGATCATGGAGCTTCACCACGGGAAGCACCACGCCACCTACGTCACCGGAGCGAATACGGCCCTCACTGCGCTCGGTGAGGCACGAGAGTCTGGCGACCTCGGCAATGTCAACAAGTTGGAAAAAGATCTCGCCTTCAACTTGGGCGGGCACGTCAATCACTCGATCTTCTGGACCAACCTGTCGCCAAACGGTGGAGACAAACCCACCGGTGAACTCGCGGCGGCGATCGACGAATTTTTCGGATCCTTCGATAAATTCGTCGCGCATTTCACCGCGGTCGCCACGGGTATCCAAGGGTCCGGCTGGGCGGTGCTTTCCTGGGATCCGATCGGACGGCGCTTAATCCTCCAGCAGTTGTTCGACCAACAGGGCAACACTGCGATGGGGACGATTCCCATCCTGCAACTGGACATGTGGGAGCACGCGTTCTACCTGGATTACCTGAATGTGAAAGCCGACTATGTCAAGGCTTTCTGGAACATCGTCAATTGGGAGAACGTTCAGCGTCGATTCGCCGCAGCCAGCCAGAACTCAAATGCGCTGCTGCTACTGTCGTAACTGAAATAACCCCTGCCTAATCGGCTATTTAGGCCAAGATTTTTCACATCCACCACTAATAAAAGTGCGTCGCGAGGCGCCTGAGCACTGGAGTTCCATTGAGCGTCAAGATCGGTATTAACGGTTTCGGTCGTATTGGCCGCAACTATTTCCGCGCGGCTCTTGCCAAGGGAAGCGAGCTGGAGATTGTCGCGGTCAACGACCTGACTGACACCGCTGCCCTCGCCCACCTCCTCAAATACGACACCGTGAGCGGACGACTGCCCGCAACGGTAGAGGTCATCGGCGACACCATCGTTGTCAACGGCAAGCCGATCAAGGTTCTCGCCGAGCGCGATCCCGCCAACCTGCCCTGGGGCGAGCTGGGTGTCGATATCGTCATCGAGTCCACCGGACGCTTCACGAAGGAAGCCGACGCACGCAAGCACATTGAAGCTGGCGCCAAGAAGGTCATCGTCTCAGCACCGGCCACCGGCGACAGCGTTGCAACGCTCGTCCTCGGCGTGAACGAGAGCACCTACGATGCAGCGATCCATGACGTCATCTCCAACGCGTCGTGCACCACCAACTGCCTCGCACCGCTTGCGAAGGTCTTCATGGACAACTTCGGCATCGAGCGCGGCCTGATGACCACGGTTCACGCATACACGGCTGACCAGAACCTCCAGGACGGCCCCCACAGCGACCTCCGTCGTGCACGCGCTGCCGCCGAGAACATCATCCCCACCTCGACCGGTGCTGCGAAGGCTCTCGGCCTCGTCATCCCCGAGTTGGTCGGCAAGCTCGATGGCTATGCTCTTCGCGTTCCCGTGCCCACCGGCTCGATCACCGACTTGACGATCACCGCTTCGCGACCCGTCACCGTCGCTGAGGTAAACGCTGCATACAAGGCAGCAGCAGAGGGCCCCCTCAAGGGAATCCTCAGCTACACCGAGGACGAAATCGTCTCAAGCGACATTGTCGGCGACCCGCACTCCTCGATCTTCGATGCTGGCCTGACCAAGGTCATCGGCGATCAGGTCAAGGTCGCTTCGTGGTACGACAACGAGTGGGGATACTCCAACCGCCTCGTTGACGTCACCGAGTACGTCGCAGATCGCCTGTAGGGCGTAGCTGTGTCGCTTCGCACTCTCGACAGTCTCGGGGAGCTCACGGGCAAAAAGGTTCTCGTCCGTTGCGACCTGAACGTTCCATTGAAAGATGGAGTGATCACCGACGACGGACGCATCCGCGCATCACTGCCCACTCTCGCCGCGCTGCTGGCCGCTGGTGCCAGCGTTGTGGTGGTTTCCCACCTCGGCCGGCCCGACGGCGCCCCTGATGCCAAGTACAGCCTCGCGCCGGTCGCTCAGCGGCTGTCGGAGCTGCTGGGCACCGAGGTCGAGTTTGCGAGCGACACAGTTGGCTCGGCCGCTGTTGAGGTCGTAGGTGCACTCAAAGAGGGTGGAATCGCCCTCCTTGAGAACCTGCGCTTCAACGCTGCCGAAACGAGCAAGGACGCCGAGGAGCGCGCCGCATTCGCGGCGCAGCTCGCGGCGTTCGCGGATGCCTTCGTCTCCGACGGATTTGGCGTTGTGCACCGCAAGCAGGCGAGTGTGTTCGAGCTTGCTCAGGCACTGCCTAGTGCCGCCGGCCTTCTGATCGAGCAGGAACTCGCAGTACTGGAGCGCCTGACATCATCGCCGGAAGCGCCGTACGCGGTCGTTCTTGGTGGCTCCAAGGTTTCGGACAAGCTCGCCGTTATCGGCGCGCTGCTTCCCAAAGTGAACACGTTGCTCGTGGGCGGCGGAATGCTGTTCACGTTCCTCTCTGCTCTCGGTTACAAGGTTGGTTCGAGCCTTTTGGAAACCGACCAGATCGATAACGTCAAGGGTTACCTGGCTGAGGCCGAAAAGGTCGGCATCGAGATCGTGTTGCCAACGGACATCGTTGTCGCATCGAAGTTTGGTGCGGATGCGGAGTTCGTCACTACGTCGGCGGAGTCCATCGAGGACACCCCGTTCGGTGCGTCCGGTCTCGGGCTGGACATTGGTCCAGACACCGCTGCTCGTTTCGCGGAGATCATCGCCGCGTCGAAAACGGTGTTTTGGAACGGACCGATGGGCGTCTTCGAACTGGAGCCGTTCGCGGCCGGTACCAAGGCCGTCGCAGATGCACTCACCCGTTTGGACGGCCTTGGCGTCGTCGGCGGTGGCGATTCCGCTGCCGCAGTTCGTGCACTGGGCTTCAGTGACGATCAGTTTGGTCACATTTCTACCGGTGGTGGCGCGAGCCTCGAGTTTCTCGAGGGCAAGCGACTACCGGGACTGGAGGTCCTCGGATGGCAGGCATAACAACTTCGACGACGGGGCGAATCCCCTTCATCGCCGGAAACTGGAAGATGAATCTCGATCATCTCCAGGCGATCGCTTTTGTGCAGAAGCTCGCGTGGAGCCTCAAAGATGCTCGCCACGACTTCGCTGCCACCGAAGTAGCCGTGTTTCCGCCGTTCACCGACCTCCGATCGGTGCAGACCCTCATCTCGGCTGATGACCTGGAGCTGAAATTCGGCGCACAGGACGTGTCAGAGCATGAGTCAGGCGCATATACGGGGGAGATCTCTGCGGCCTTCCTGAAGGCACTGGACACCCCGTACGTCATCATTGGTCACTCGGAGCGCCGCACGCTTCACTCCGAATCGGATGAACAGGTCGCCGCGAAGGTTTCAGCCGCGCTCAAGCATGGGGTTGTCCCGGTTATTTGTGTTGGCGAGACCGCCGACGACCTCGAACTGCACGGCCCAAGCGCTGTCCCTGTTGCTCAGCTCCGTGCGGCGTTGGCTCAGGCACCAGACGCCAAGGACATCGTTGTGGCATATGAGCCGGTCTGGGCCATTGGTTCAGGTAAGGCCGCAACCCCGGAGCAGGCGGAGCAGGTCGCTGCGCAGTTGCGCATCGTCATCGCCGAGGTTCTCGGCCAGGATGTCGCTGACGCCACCCGTGTCCTCTACGGGGGATCGGTGAAGTCGTCGAACATCGCCGGCTTTATGCGCCAGCCAAACGTGGATGGTGCTCTCGTTGGAGGAGCTAGCCTCGATATTGCTGAATTCGCGAGTATCGCGCAGTTTCTCAAGCACGTAGGCGTCTGACGCATTTGTCTCGTGGTCTGGAGTGGGGCGGTTTTCCGTCTCACTCCACGCCAGTTATACTGCAAAGCGGTTAACAACCGTTCGAAAGGTAATCCGTGGAAATTCTCCAGGTCGTACTTCAGGTGGTGCTCGGTGTTACGAGCCTCCTGTTGACGCTGCTCATTCTGCTGCACCGAGGTCGAGGCGGAGGTCTGTCAGACATGTTCGGTGGCGGAGTTACTTCCAACCTTGGTGCCTCCGGTGTGGCTGAGCGTAACCTCAACCGCATCACCGTGATCCTCGCCGTTGTGTGGATCAGCAGCATCGTAGTTCTTGGTTTGATCACCAAGTTCGACAGCGGCGCATAGTCTTCTGATCCTTCGTCCAATACGATGCGATCGTTTTTAGTGCTTAATAAGCACCTGTCTTTCGAAAAGGGGAACCGTGGCTTCAGGCGGTAGTGCAATTCGGGGCTCGCGCGTAGGCGCTGGTCCCATGGGCGAGCAGGATCGTGGTTACCACGCTGACCGCATCAAGGTGTCTTACTGGGACGAGCTCGGAAACGAGACCGTTCGCTACTTCGCAGCCAACCTGCCGGAGGAAGAGATTCCCGATATCATCGACTCCCCGCCGACGGGTCTTCCCGCCGGTCGGGACAAGGAGAACCCGCCGTCGGTGGCTAAGTTGGAGCCTTATAAGACGCACCTGGCGTATGTGAAGGAACGTCGCACCGAGCAGGAAGCGGCAGACCTCCTCGATGAGGCGCTGCAGCAACTTCGTGCGCGTCGTGGACGCGTGACAACCTAAGCGTTGTGAGGTCTCACAGGGGCCGGCACTCCAGGATCTCCTGGTGTGCCGGCCCTTTTCGTTGTGTGCCGATAGTTCGCCTCTAGACGAACTATTCGCGCGCGACGTTCTACTGAGGAACAGCGGTCAAGCCGAACCTCTCTGGAACGAAAAAAGCTGATACCCGGGGGAGACCCGCGTACCAGCTTGATCCGAGCTGCTCTCGGAAAAGAGTTGCTGCTATGCGTCCTCGCCCGTCCAGAACAACCCGGGGGTTGTGAGGTTTTCGGGAACTTCAGCTGCTGCTTCGTTGTCGACGAAGAACAGGGTGCGCTTGATTCCCCGCGCACCGGCAGCAGGCACCTCGTGTACGCTCACATCGGCCAGAGTGAGGCCGAGCGCTGATGCCTTGTCCGCACCAGCAACGACAAGCCACACGCGAAGCGAAGAGTTGATGACCGGCAAGGTGAGGCTCAGACGTTCCGGCGGGGGCTTCGGCGAGTTGCGCACCGAAATAACCGTTAAGGTTTCTTCCCGGATACCGCCACGGTTGGGGAACAGGGAAGCAATATGCCCATCCGGCCCCAAGCCGAGAAAGGTGATGTCGAAAATCGGCAGGTCTGCACCGTCGGCGGCGTGAGTGGCCAGCTCAGCGGCGTACAACGCGGCCGCATCATCCAGCTCCAGGCCCTCATCAGACGCAGGGAAGCTGTGGACGCGGGTTTCGTCGAGCGCAATGTGGTCAAGAAGAGCGTCGCGCGCCTGCTTGTCGTTACGATCGGCGTCGCCTCGAGGCAACCAGCGCTCATCGCCCCACCAGAAGTTGACGCGTTTCCAGTCCACACTGTCGCGTGCACTCGAATCGCGAATGGCGGCGAGAATACCAATTCCCATCGTTCCGCCAGTGAGAACGACGGTTGCTTCTCCTCGGTCTTCAAGTACGTCAATCACCTTGGTGATAAACCGTGCTGCTACCGATCCTGCAAGGGATGCCTTATCGGGATGAACAAGCACCCGTCGTTCATTGGTCACTGGGAGATACCCTGCTCTTCCGTTGTTGTTGCCGCAGTCTGACTCGCGTGGATCACGCGGGCAGGCTCGCTCAGCTGGCCGAGGCCATCCTGAATGACTTCTCCAAACAAATCATCTGGATCGAGTCGGCGCAACTCCTCTGCGAGACAATCGCGAAGACTGCGTCGGGGGAGACTGATGTGATGCGTCGGCTGGTCGGGCTGCGAGAGGGTCGCGATATTGGGAATCGATCGCTCGAGCTCGATCACGCCGGAGGCTCGGTGAAGGCGAACTCCCTGGATGCCGCTTGACCCGGTGGAAGGGCTCGACACCTCGAGCCTGACCGGTACCTCGAGCTGGCGCTGAAGCCAGGCGGCCAAAAGCGCAGTAGACGGAGAGTCAGCCGCACCCTGGACCTCGATGTCGGTGATCGACTCGTAGGGCGGCTGGTCGAGTACAGCAGCCAGCTGTGCGCGCCAGAACGTCAGGCGGGTCCACGCAAAGTCCGTGTCACCCGGCGCATAGGTGTCCTTGAGGTGCAGGAGTGCCGCCATAGGGTTAGTCGCCGATGCGGCGTCAGTAATACGACGCTGCGCAATTCGACCCAGGGCAGACTGGGACGCGATGTTCGGTGCGTCGCCGGGCCACCAGACAACCACGGGCGCGTCAGGAAGCAGAAGTCCAGTAACCAGACCTTCTTTGTCGCTCGCGGTGTCTCCGTATGCACGGACTACGATGACCTCGCTCGCACCGGCGTCGCCGCCGACACGGATCTGAGCATCCAGGCGAGCTGTGCTGTGGTCGTTCTCATTACCACTAGTGGACACCACAATCACCCGCATGGGGTGTTCGCGCGAGGCATCGTTAGCTGCCTCGATGGCCTCTTCCTCCTCGCCGAGGCGAGTCGAAATGATGAGAGTAAGGACGCGGCCGAGCGCTACAGCGCCGCCTTCCTCGCGTATCTTGACGAGTGCCTTAGAGACTTTGCTCGTCGTAGTGTTGGGCAGATCGACGATCATGGACGCCTCCAGGTTCGGCCGTCGCGGGCCAGTAGTTCATCAGCGGAGTCGGGTCCCCAAGTGCCGGGACGATACTGTTCCGGTTGTCCCTGCGTGGCCCAGTACTCCTCAATCGGGTCGAGAATCTTCCAGCTCAGTTCCACCTCTTCGTGGCGGGGGAACAGCGGAGGATCGCCCAGGAGCACATCGAGGATCAGACGTTCGTATGCTTCGGGGCTCGCCTCGGTGAAAGCGTGGCCATAACCGAAGTCCATCGTGACATCCCGCACCTGCATGCCGGCGCCCGGAACCTTCGAACCGAAGCGGAGGGTTACACCCTCGTCGGGCTGGACGCGGATCACGAGGGCGTTCTGGCCAAGCGTTCCGGTCTGGCTTTCCGCGAAGAGAGCCTGGGGCGCGCGTTTGAAAACGACCGCAATCTCCGTAACTCGACGTCCGAGCCGTTTGCCAGCACGAAGGTAAAAAGGAACTCCGGCCCAACGGCGGGTGCCGATCTCAAGCTTGATCGCAGCGAAGGTCTCCGTGAGCGACTCAGGGTTCATGCCGTCCTCGTCGAGGAATCCGATGACCTTTTCACCGCCCTGCCAACCGCCTGCATACTGACCACGGGCAGTCGAAGTGCTGAGGTCCTTCGGTGACCGAACTGCAGAAAGAACCTTCTCCTTCTCCGCACGAAGATCCGCAGCGTCGAACGAAACGGGCTCCTCCATAGCAGTCAGGGCAAGAAGTTGCAGGAGGTGATTCTGGATGACGTCGCGCGCAGCGCCGATGCCGTCGTAGTAACCAGCACGGCCACCGACTCCGATATCTTCCGCCATGGTGATCTGGACGTGATCAATGTAATTCGCGTTCCAGATTGGCTCGTACATTTCGTTAGCGAACCGCAGCGCCAGGATGTTCTGGACGGTCTCTTTGCCGAGATAGTGATCAATACGGAACACACTGTCCGGAGGGAATACTGATTCGACGACAGCGTTGAGTTCGCGGGCGGTTTTCAGGTCGCTACCGAAAGGCTTCTCGATGACAACACGACGCCACTGGCCGTCTTTCTGCTCTGCCAAACCGGAACGCCGCAGCTGCTCGGTGACCTGCGGGAACGACTTCGGTGGGATCGACAGGTAGAACGCGTGGTTGCCCATGGTGCCGCGGTCACGGTCGAGTTCGTCGATCGTCTCCTTGAGGCGCGCGAACGCCTCGTCGTCGTCGAACTCGCCCTGCACGAAGCGGATGCCCATCGCCAGCTGGCGCCAGACGTCCTCGTCGAAGGGGGTGCGGGCGTACTGCTTGACCGCCTCGTACACCTCTTTCTCGAAGTCCTGGTCTTCCCAGTCACGGCGGGCGAACCCGACGAGCGCGAACCCCGGGGGGAGGAGCCCGCGATTGGCGAGGTCGTAGACGGCCGGCATGAGCTTCTTGCGGGCCAGGTCGCCGGTCACACCGAAGATGATGAGGGC
>JAODAO010000083.1 GCA_025463465.1 Glaciihabitans sp.
AAGGCCAAGGTTCTTGAGGCGATAGCGGAGCGGGCTGAGGACCTTTTTGGGATTCGTCGGGAGGTTCGCAGCCACACCGACCTGCGCGGTGGGCTGCTGAGTGTTGTGGGCATACGCCAGTATTCGGTCACAACGAGCCGGCTCTGGAATGCGATCACTGAACCTGTGCAGTTGAAGCGCTGGTTCTACCCTGTGACGGGGGAGTTGCGACCGGGTGGTGCCTTCCAAACCGTGGGCAACGCCGGTGGCGAGATCCGCAAGTGCGAGCGTGAGCAGCTGCTGCGTTTCACGTGGGGGGATGATTCGAGCGTTGTGGAGATCCGGCTGAGCGCCGATCGTGACGCATCGACATCCACCCTTGAACTTACTCATACGGTGCCGATGGAGTTGGCCGGCAATGGCACCGGCGCGTTTTATGTGGGTCCCGGCTGGGATTCTGTACTGCAGGCGCTCGCCGACTATTTGGCCGACGTGCCGCGGGTAGAGCCGGGCTCCCGGGCGGAACAGGTCTTCAACAAGCAGTCTCTGCTGGCCTGGGCACTGGTAGTGGAGGCATCGGACACGGCCACCCCTGACGAGGTCGCCGAGGCAGTCGCCGCGACGTTGCCCCAGTGGGCGCCCGACCTGTAGTCGAGAACCGGGTGGGGGGTGAGGGTTAGACCTCGAACTCGTCGTAAGACGCACGCGGCACCGTATCCGCGGGCTCGCTGATCGGATACTGAGGCCGGTCGAAGGCATCGATTCTGGAGCGCACGTAAGCGATGGCGACCGTGTTATCCGGCTCCGGTTGACTTGTGACGACCGACTCGGCCATTAGGGCTGATCCCATGTCCAACACCAGGGTAGCCATTACTTCACCTCCGTCGGCGCCGACAGCGGCGACCTCCACCGTGTCTGCCGAGCCGTTCTTGGAGAGTAGAACGGTGTACCTCAGGAGCAGTTCTGTAACCTCGTCGCCCATGATCAGCGACTTCTCGGCGAAGGTGACGTGTTTCATTCTCTGACCGTACGCAGGCGTGGACGTCGCCTGACAGCGCTTGCCTCACGGGCGATGTTCCTATAGCAAAACAGGGTGCGATTAGGCGAGGGTGGAGACCTTCGTGGCCCAAAAGAGGCACAAGTCAGGTGTTTTGCGTATGCTGCGGTGTGACTAATAGCCCGAGTGAAGGTTCTCTCCCGCCAATGCCACCCCTGGATTCCCAGCCTAAGAGTGGCGTCCCGGCGGCGCATCGACGTGAAAAGCCACGCCGTCGTGCGCTGCGCTGGGTCGTTTTCTCGCTGGTGATGGTGCTCGTGGTGAGCGGCGGTTATGTCGCCTTCAACTACCAGCGTTTTGTCGCCGGGGTCACCCACGTCGACGCCATAACGCCCTCCGTCGACGAGGACGGCAACACCGTCGCCGACGTTGATGGTGAGGCCCAGAACATCTTGCTTGTCGGCGATGATCACCGTCCAGACGGCGCCACCGACGAGGAACTCGCCAAGCTTGGCACCGAGGCGGACGACGGTGGAACCAACACCGACACCATGATGGTGATGCATCTTCCGGCCGATGGCAGCTCGGCCACCATGATTTCGTTTCCCCGCGACTCGTGGGTCGACATTCCCGGTTACGGGAAAAACAAGCTCAACGCGGCGTTCAGCCTCGGCAGTGAGAACGGCACCGCCGAGGGCGACGCCGGTGCTGGTGCCCGGCTGCTGATCAGCACCATCGAGGGAATGACCGGCCTCAGCATCGACCATTACGTGCGGGTGTCCCTGCTCGGCTTCTACAACATTGTCGAAGCGCTGGGACCGGTGGATGTCTGCCTGAACAACGCCGTCAAAGACCCCTATTCGGCCATCGACCTGCCCGCCGGGGTGGTCACCCTGAACGCCCAGCAGGCTCTCTCCTTTGTGCGCCAACGCCACGGCCTGCCGAACGGCGACCTCGACCGCCAGGTGCGCCAGCAGTATTTCCTGTCCGTTGAGGCGCGCAAGATCCTTTCCGCCGGAACGCTGCTCAACCCGATCAAACTGGGTGCCGTTATCGATGCCGTGAGTTCCTCGATTGAGACGGACCCCGGCCTCAACTTCATCAACCTTGCCGCACAGCTGCGCAACCTCAGCGCGGACAGCATCGTCACGGCAACCATCCCGATCCTCGGAACCCCCACCATCTATGTGGGTGGCAGTGCCCTGTCCATCGTCGAGGTCGATACCGACGCGATGCCTGCCTTTATCAACACGCTGGTCGGCGAGCCGTCGGCGTATGAAACCGCCGTCGCCGCGCCCGTCGGTGAGGTGACCGTCGCCGTTGTCAACGCGCGCGCCGTTGAGGGCATCGCCGCCGAGGCGACCGCGATGTTCGCTTCATACGGGTTCCTCACCGCCACCCCGGCGACCGCTGTCGCCGCGACCACCACCACGATCCAGTACCCGGCCGGATCCGAAGCAGCGGCGAAGGCGGTTGCCGCGTACCTTCCCACCGCGACCGTTGTCGAATCGACCGCGGTAACCACCGTCACCGTGAACCTCGGCACCGACGGCATGATGCCGGTCGACCCCAACGCCGCGGTCGACCCGGCCGCGCCGGTTGAGCCGGTCGCCCCCGAGGTTCCCGCTCCGGTTGAAACGCCCGTCGGAACCACCTACGCCGCCGGAGCCTGCATCAACTAAAGTTCGACGATCATGCACAAACCATGAAATTTATCGCACGAAATGCGACATAAGCGTTATTCTGACGGTATGAACGTACTCTCAGGGGTGACTCTCACGGACTCGCTGCTCGCGGCCTTTGTGTCCTGTGGGCGGGACGGGCACAACATTGCCCTCGCCCACCAGAACGATCCTGGATCCAACGGTTTCACCTTCGGCACCGACCGCTACCACCGCTCCTGCGAACTTCTGAAAGACCACCTCGAGGCTGCCGGGTTCACCCTGTTCAGCAAAGGTGCCGGGCTGCGCGCGCGCAAGGGCGACCTCGAGCTTCACTTCGCCACCGCGAAAACCGCCGACGTCGCAGCGCCCTCTTCCTTCGACAACCGCACCGACTCGCGCGTCTGGGCCGGCCGGGTCAACTCGCACCGCCCGGGCACCTACGGCACTCGCACGTTTGGCAGCGGGGTCAGCAGGCCCGGCCGTGAGATGGCCGCCATGCCCCCGACGCTGGACGGCCTTGGTGAGACAGACCTGCCGTCGCGCAAAATAATTCACACGGTGTGGAGTGGAGACAACGCCCGCGGCTTGGTGGCCGTGCACGTTGGCCGCCTGGTCACCGAAACCGAGGACACGGTGGTCTGGGGTGAGGTGAACCGCATCGATTTCGACGGGGTGTTCGTGTCTGCGACATCCACCGGCACTCTCGCCGGTTCGTCGACCTACAGCGACCAACCGGAGCCGCAGCTCGGCCTCGAGATTCGGCAACTCGCCGCCGATGCTCGAAGAAATGAAAATTAGCCAGACAACGGCGAACTTCTCGGGGGACAGGCTACGGATCGCAAGGTACCGTGCTGGCTTAAACATCCGTGAGCTCGCCGACATCGTTGACCTGTCCCAGGCCGCCATCTCGCAGTACGAGACGGGCCGTGCCAAACCGAACATCGCCGCGATGGCGAAACTGGCGATGGCCACAGGGGTGCCGAGCGAATTTTTGACCTTTGGCCAGCGCACCGTGTCGATGGCCGGCCTCGACGGCACCCACTTTCGCAGCCTGCGCTCTACCAGTAAACAACACCGAGCGAACGCCTGGACCTGGTCAGAGATGGTCCTCGACGTGGTCGAGGTGCTTGAGACCTACGTTCGTTTTCCCGAGACCCGGGTGCCCGAGTTCACCCTCTCGCCGAGCGCGCCACGTGAGCAGGTGCGAGAGGCGGCCGACACGGTGCGCGCCGCGTGGGGCCTGCCCGATGGTCCGGTGGGGCACCTGGTGCGCCACATCGAGAAGAACGGCATCATCGTCAGCCGTATGCAGGTGGTCGATGACGGCATCGACGCATTCAGTCAGTTTCAGAGCAGCCGGCCCGTGGTGATTTTGGGAACGAACAAGGGGGATGCGGCGCGCAGCAGGTTTGACGCCGCCCACGAGTTGGGGCACCTGGTCTGCCATCCGGAGGCCGACCCGGGCGGCACCCAGGAGAACCAGGCCCATGCGTTCGCCGCGGAACTACTGATGCCGGAGGACCACCTGCGGGCGGCCCTGCCGACCCGGTTCGATCTCGGCACTTACGCCCGCCTCAAACACGAGTGGGGGGTGTCGATCGCGGCGCTGCTCTACCGGGCGCGCACCCTCGAGATCATCACAGACGCTGCCTACCGCCGCGCGGTCGTTTCACTGAACGCCGAGTACGGGCGCCACCGCGAACCGTTCCCGCTGCGCCAGGCCGACGACCCCGCCATGCTCGCCACCGCCATGGACCTCGCAGCTCAGTCCGGCATCGATGCGGTTCGGATAGCGCGCGAGGCCCGGCTGACGGTGTCCGACGTCGAAACGATCGTCGCCGGCAGCATCACCCGCCCTGCGGTGGAGCTGTAGGAATGCTTCTTACCGTGGTCTGGATTAGAGCTGACCTGTCAACCCCGTCGGATCGTACCGTCACGGGGTGTCGGGCGAGGTATCGGCGTCACGACGGAGCCGGCCGATACGGGCGGCTTGCCCAGCCAGGTAGGGCTCCAGGTCGGTCACGCGCACGAGACTGACCTGGGCCGGGTCAATGCTGCTGGCCTCGATTGCCAGCCCGCAGCCGCGGTAGGTCCCTGCCGCCCACCACCGGCCGGGGGTATCAGTGTCGTCCCAAAGCTCGAACAGCACCGGGGTCGCATCCACGATAATCTCGACAACCCGGTCGGCAAGTCTCGCCGGCTCGGAATGCAATCCGTGCAGGTCGACGGCGGTGGATGTTTTAGCCATCGCCTCCATGGTGGCCATCAGTTGCAGTGACTGCACCCGATGGCGCGGGTCACCTGTGTCCGACTGCACCTGCACAAAGCGACCACCGGCGCCACCGGGCTCAATGGCGCCGCCGGGGTCACCGTGGGCGAGAGTGTGTGGGCCACCGTCGTAGATCCATTCGCCGAGCGACATCACACCGGTCCAACCTGCGAGCCCGAACAGGGGCAGCGATCCGGCGGAATCACGCACTTGCTGCTGCGTCTGGGCGATTACGGCATCCAGCTGCTCCGGGGTCAGCTTTCCGCTGTATCGCATGCTCCATGGTCCCACCGGAGGGCAGCGGGCGCCACGCAAATTGTCGCGGGGGAACGCGCTACTCGGCGACCACGTTCGTGATGGTCGCGCCAGCGGCGGGGTAGCCCTGGTCTGCGCCGTCGACAACACCCTGTTCGGCGATGTCCTGAACCACGTCGAGTCCCGAGTCGATGGTGCCGAAGACGGTATATCCGCCAGCGGCGTCGCTGCTGATGGTGGTGTCGGCGTAGACCAGGAAGAACTGGCTGCCCATGGATTCGCCGTCGTTGCCGTAGCGGGCCATCGCGAGGGTGCCGGCCGGGTAGAAGTTGTCCTCCGGAGCATTCTCGATGGGGCCGAAGGAATAGCCCGGGCCACCCGCACCGGCCTGGGCGCCATCGGCGGTGGCCGTCGGATCACCACACTGCAGCACAAAAATGCCGGAGGTAACCAGGCGGTGGCACTCGTTGTTCTCAAAGAAGCCGGCGTCAGCCAGGTAGACGAATGATGCGACTGCCTGCGGGGCGTTGACCCCGTCGAGGGTGAGCTGCAGTTCCGAACCATTCAGGTCGAAGCTGGCATTCCAGTCACGGTTCTGGGCAAGCGACGCCGCGGGAAGCGAATACGCGGAAGCCGGCTCGGTCGTGGCCCCATCCGTACTGTCGCCGTCCGAGGACGAGCAACCGCTCAGGGCGGTGAGCGTGGCAAGCACGGCTGCGGTGGCCCCGACCAGGCGACGACGGTTGACGGGTGAAAAAGGTGCCATGGTCTGAAGCTTCCCCTGCGCTGCGGTGGATGTCCCCGCCTCGTGCTGAGCGCGGTTCGTTCCAGTGTAAATGGCAGTCCAATGGGCAGCGTGGATGGCTGGCGCCGTGGAAGGATTTAGTCCCCGGGGGCCTCGTCCGAGGCGGGCGGATCGACCCCGATCAGGACGATCGACGCTCCGACGTTGATCAGCAATTCGGCGGGTTGGTAGGAACCCTCGCCGTAGTTGACTTGCAACCAATATGGTTTGCCTGAGGCGACACCCTCGAGGATCTGGGCCTTGACCTCATTGAGGTCACGCTTTGCCAGTGTGTAATGCCCACCGTCGTAGTTGATGTCGATGCGCTTCACGGGGGCCTAACGGTCTGGGTTGGCTGATGCGGTGGGTTCAGCAACGAGTTGGAGCCCGCTGGCCGTGTTGGCCGATACCGATAGGACTTCGAGCCACTCACGGTTCAGCAGTGGCATCTGTGCCTGGCTGTAACGGTAGACGAGGGGCATCGTCGGGTGCAGCCAAATCGTGGTGCGGCCGCCGTCGTCGCGACCATCATCTTTCCAGGAGAAGTAGAAAGATTCATTTCTGCGCAGTTTGGCACCGATCACCACTTGCAGGTGAGCCAAAACCCGGTCGTCGAAATCTACGGTGACCGCTGCGCTGTAAGAAAGAGTGCCCATATCGACCTGAACGCTACCCGTTTCGTCCAAACTTTTCGCATCTAAGAGGGGGATTGTGCGTAGCCGGTTCACAGGGTATGGGGGTAGACGGCAACCGTACGGCCCGGAACCTACCGACGTTGCTGCGCGGGTTGGTTACCATGCGGGACCCACGCGAGAAGTTGCGTCGGCGAGGGTCTCACCGGCGGGGTCAGCCGCCTCCTCGTCGCGCAGCACCACACCACTCACCGGTACGGGAACCCACTGCGACAAGAACCAGCTGGCCCGGGAACCCGCATCCAGCGCACGGTTCAGGATGACCAGGCCCGTATTGCCCAGCTCGTGGCTGGAGGCGTATGAACCGTCGATGTTGCGGCAGCGCGCCGCCACCCAGACGCGAATCGCCATCCCGTGACAGAAGATCGCGGCCGTGCGTTTGGCGGCCGGCAGGTACGAGACGCTCGGGTCGTTGCCATCGACGGCATCGGGGCTGGCCCGCGCCGCCTCCTCGGTGGCGGTGACGATGTGGGTGATCGCGGCGTCGAATCTTTCGAAAAACTCATAGCCGGAGCATCCCCCTGGGATTCGCCGGCCGAGGTCGCCCTCCGCCCAGGCGAACGCGGTGATCAGGTACAGCATCTGGGACTTCGGGTCGGACAGCCCCTCGAGGTCGCCTGCCTCGATCTCCTGCAGGCCGTTGGTGACAACGGGGTGGATGTCGCGCTGGGCGGCAAGGGGCGCTGCGGTGAGCTGCGTGCGCTGGAGCGTTGAGGTGTAGATGGAATCGACCCTGGTGCGGCGCAGGGCAACGGGAATGGCGGCGGCCTGGCGCAAGCCGAGGTCGGTCAGCGACGGCCCCGGGGCGTTCGTATCCAGGCTGCCGCGCACATTTGCGGGGGTCTGGCCGTGCCTCAGAAGAAGGAGTCGCATTGGAATGAAGCTTAATCCGATGCCGGGAATATAGGTGGGAGACCGCAAAAATACCACTCCTTTCCGCGGCGGCACGGTCGACGTAACGTGGGAATATGACAATCGACAACGAGAACTCCGAGGTTCCAGAAGACGACGGGACCGACTCCACCGAGAAGGCCACGGAGACCACGGAAACCGCCACCGTCACCTCGACGGACGCGAATGACAGCGACCTGAAGTCCAAGATCACCGAACCACACGACCTGGGTCTCTCCGATGCACCGTCTGCTGATGATGTGTCTGCTGATGAGAAGGAATGAGCGACCCCTACGATCTTGAGCGTTTTGTTCTCGCTCAGAACTACGAGGGCGCTTATGGTGCCGCATATAAGGAGATTCGCCGCGGCCGCAAAAGTGGGCATTGGATGTGGTTCGTATTTCCCCAGATGAGTGGTCTGGGGCGCAGCTTTATGTCGCGCAAGTACGCCATTCATTCCCTGGCTGAGGCACGCGCCTACCTTGCCCACCCGATTCTCGGTGATCGGCTCGACGAGGCAACCGACCTGCTGGACCAAACCGAGGGGCTCAGCGCCGAACAGATTTTCGGTTCCACCGACGCTAAGAAGCTGCAGTCATCGATGACCCTGTTCGCGCGGGCATCCTCCGACGGCGGCAACGTCTTCGACCGCGTGTTGGAGAAGTATTTCGACGGGGAGCGCGACGCCACAACCGACGGCCTGGTTCGGGACGCGCAGTAAAGTTCAGATCGCCAAATACCTGTCGCTTCCGCACCGCCGCAGATTATTCTTTTCGGAAGGACAATTTCCCTCAACGATGGGCCGGCAATGGCGCGAACAATCACCCGCGGTTGCTCCCGCGCGGATACCGGTAGGGAACGAATCGGCCGATGAGCAGAGACCTCGCTGACCCCACCCCGATCACGCCGGCAAGCGCTGTGCCGGAAAGTGTTGTGGCGGGAAGTGCGGTCCCGCCGCCCGTGCATGCCGCGGCGGGGGACGCCTCCGCGATGGAGCCCCGTTTCGCCTCCCGCCGCCAGCGCGAGTTGATCAACTACGTGCGTACCTACGGCACCGGCCAGGTTAACGAGCTTGCCAGGGTGCTCGGGGTCAGCGCGTCTACCGTGCGCCGCGACATGATCGAACTACAGGACCAGGGGCTGCTGGAGCGCCTGCACGGCGGCGCGATAGCAGCGGGGGATGCCGCGACATCCAGCTACCCGCTGCGCTCGAATACCCACACCGATGAAAAGCACCGTATCGCCGCCCGCGCCGCTGACCTGGTGCGCGATCGCTCCACGATCCTGGTGCTGAGCGGCACAACCACGGAGGCGATGCTGCCGCACCTGAGCCTCAAAAACGAGCTCACCGTTGTCACCAACAGCCTGGTTGTGGTGAACCGCCTCGCCCAGTACCCGGACATTGAGATTGTGGTGCTCGGGGGTGTGCTGTGGCGCAAGGAGATGGCGGCGCTCGGCGCGTTGACTATTGCGGCGCTCGCCGAGTTCGGTATCGACCAGGTGTTTTGCGGTGCCTTCGGCCTCGACGCGGAGAACGGGGTGACCCGCACCAACCTGAACGAGGTCCAGACCGACCGCTCGATGATGACGGCGGCGAGCAACCTCGTTGTTATGGCGGACCACAGCAAGTTCCTGCAACGCGGTCCGGCCCGGCTGGTGCCCACCAGTGCCATCACCACCCTCGTCACCGACACGGGAGCCGACCCGGCCATCGTCGCCGGTTTCCGTGCCGCCGGTGTTGACGTGATTACCGCCTGAGAGCGGGTTTGGTCAGTCGTCTTGAGATTGGCCTGGTTAGTGGTCGGCGCGGGGTGGGCGCAGGCGGGTTTCCTCGAGGTCGAGCATGGCCTGGGCCTGGGAGAGGATGCGCGAGGGGTACGCGCCGCGGGCCCGGGCGTCGAGCAGCGACTGCCGCTCGGTGTCGACCACGGCCATGCGCAACTGCCGGTAGACGCGGTGGGGGGTGTCGCCGTGCTCGGCGCCGAGGCCCTCCGCGCGCTCCCACGCCGATTCCGCCCGGAGGAACGACGACTGGCGCACCCGTTCGATGACATCGGGGTCGATGGGTTCCGCGCTGCCGAGCGCTGATTCTGGATCGTCGAGCACGGTGAGCCCGGCGTAGCTGATCTCGTCGAGCAGGGTCGCCAACTCTCGGCTGTCCGCCGTGGCATCCGCCCCGCGAATGCCGAGCAGGCGGATCAGGTATGGCAGTGTGCCGCCCTGCACCACCAGCGTCACAACGGCGACGGTGAAGGCGATCAGGATCAGTTGCTCGCGGTAGGGGATCGAGCCATCGTCCGGCAGCGACTGGGCAGCGGCCAGGGTGACCACACCGCGCATGCCGGACCAGCTGATCACAATGCCACCGCGCCAGTCGATCCGCTCCCGGCGCAACTGGGTCAGGTCGGCGCGTTTGCGCTCGTAGATTCGCTCGGTGCGGGCACGTTGTGCGGCGGTCCACTCGCCGCGTCGACGCTTGTGGACCTCGCCGGGTCTCGGGGGATTCATCGCGGCGTCGAGGGCGAGCCGCAGCCGGTAGGTTTCCCTCTCCTCGCGCTGTGATGCCCGTTTTATCAGCAGCACCATCGGCCCGACCCAGAGGAAGCGCAGCACGATCAGGGCACCGGTGGCGACCAACCCGATGGTGACGGCGGCTCCGGCGTCGAAGCCGAGCTGGTCCTCCGCGTTTGCGGCATCCACCAGCGTTCGGATCTCCAACCCGATGATGAGGAACACACCGTTCTCGAGCAGGAACTGCACGGTGCGCCAGTTGATACGGTCGCTGATGCGGGACTGGGCGGCGAACTCGTTTGGTCCGCGGTGGCCCGTGTAGAGACCGGCAACAACCACGGCAAGCACACCGGAGGCGCCGAGCCCCTCCGAGGGCATAAAGGCGATGAAGGGGACAGCGAGAGAAACGGCGGTGTCGAGCACCGGGTCGTTCAGTTTGGAGCGGAGGAAAACGGTGACAAAACCGGCACCGAGACCAACGGCGATGCCCACAACAACGGCGTAGAAGAAGTCCATCACACCGTCCCACGGGGTGAGGATTCCGCCGGCAGCGATGGCGGAGGCCGACCGCAGGAGTACAAGGGCGGTCGCGTCGTTGACGAGCCCCTCACCCTCCAGCAGCGTCAGGATGCGCGGGGGCAGGCCGAGGCGGCGGCCGATCGAGGTCGCTGCCACGGCGTCGGGCGGGCTGATGATGGCACCGAGGGCTACAGCTGCGGCGAAGTTGAGGTCGGGCAGCAGGGTGAAGAGGAGGAAGCCAACGCCGAATGCCGTTGCCACCACCAGCACGACCGACAGGCTGGTGATAGTGCGGATATTGCGTCGGAAGTCGACGATCGGAACGCTGATAGCGGCAGCGTAGAGGATCGGGGGAAGCAAGAAATCGAGCACGAGATCATGCTCGAGCTCAATGGAGGGAACACCAGGCAGGTAGGAGATGATGACGCCAACGGCGACCAGCAGGATGGGAGCGGCGACCCCGAGCTTCTTCGAGAAGGCGGCGGCAGCGACCATACACGCAATGCCGATAACCGCGTAAACCCCGAACTCCATGGTCGGAGTTTATCGGTGGGTGGCTATCAACGAGCAGATGGCACCGTTAGTAGGGATGTTGTTACGCGGAGTTAACCTGCGGGGGAGCGGGGCGGGGTAGCAGCGCGCAACGTGATCATCCAGCCCGCCCGTTCGAGCGACCGCTACGCCGACCGGTCAGGTGACGCAAGCCCCCGCGGGTGCTGGAGTGCTGATTTATCCTGCAAGACATGACAACAACCGCAACCGATGTCACCCTGCTGATCACCCGAGTGGGAGTCGGTGGTGCACTCTTCGCCCACGGCGCCCAAAAACTGTTCGGCTGGTTCGGCGGGGGAGGGCCGGAGGGAACCGGCGCGTACTTCGAGTCCATCGGCATCAAGCCGGGCAAACACTCCGCGCTGGCATCCGGCATCGCCGAAGCGGGCGGCGGAGCGGCGCTTGTCCTGGGGCTCGGAACCCCGGCCGCTGCCGCCGCCGTCGCCGGCAATATGGGGGTGGCCTCGACCCAGCACATCCCGAATGGCTTCTTCAACTCGGACGGTGGGTTCGAATTTCCCGTGCTGCTCGGGGTGCTCGCAACCGGGCTCGCCATCGGCGGCCCCGGAAAAATCTCGGTCGACCACCTGTTCGGCGACGTGTTCACCAAACCGTGGATGAGGGCCATCGCCGTCATCTCGATCGCCCCGGCCATCGCAACCATCGTGACGCTGCAACGCCGCGCCAGCGCCGCGGCAGGCGACCCCGTTGTCGCCGACGGCAACGACGAGGAAACCTACAGCTGACCTACAGCTGACCCGCAGCCTGACGAGCGGAGTCGCCGCGCACGGAACGGTGCACGGCGACCCGGGTGATGCCCTCGGTGTTTAGTTCGCTGGTACGGGGCGAACGATGATCTTGACCTGGGTCTCGTTGTGGTTGATCAGCTGGTCGAAGCCCTGGGAGATGAGGTCGTCCAGCTCGATGCGGCCGGTGATAAACGGTTCGAGGTTGACCTTGCCGTCCTGCACCAGCTTGATGGTGGCGGCGTGGTCGTGCGCGTAGGCGATGGTGCCACGCAGGTCGATTTCCTTGAGGACAAGCTTCTGCATGTCGACGGTGGCGGGGTGGCCCCAGATGGACACGTTCACCACAACGCCCGCCGGCTTGACGGCATCCAGCAGGGTGTCGAGCACCGCGTTGACGCTGGAGCACTCGAAGGCGACGTCGACTCCGCGGCCGCCGCTGATTGTGCGGGCCTCGGCCGCAACATCCACCTCTGACGGGTCGAGGACATAGTCGGCGACGCCGGTGCTGAGCGCCTTCTCCTTGCGGGCGGTGCTCAGCTCGGACATGATCACGGTCAGCCCTTCGGCTTTGAGAACCGCGGCCAGCAGCAGGCCGATGGGGCCGGCTCCACCGATGAGGGCGGTTTGGCCGGCGGTCGCGCCGCTGCGCACATACGCGTGGTGGCCGACGGAGAGTGGCTCGATCAGGGCTGCCTGGTCGAGGGGGATGTCTCCAATCGGGTGCACCCAGCGGCGCTGGACCACGATCTTTTCGCTCAGTCCACCGCCGTGGCCGGCGAGGCCGATGAAGTTCATGTCGGGGGAGAGCTGGTAGGGCTCGCCATCGGCCAGGGATACGTCCTCGCCGATGATGTAGGGCTCGACCACTACGTTTTGGCCGACTTCGAGGTCGGTGACACCCTCACCGAGGGCACTGATTGTCCCGGAGAACTCGTGGCCGAGGGTGATCGGCGAACCCTCTTGGGAGATGGGGTGCACGTGGCCGGGGGCCGGTACAAAGATGGGGCCGTCGAGGTACTCGTGCAGGTCGGTTCCGCAGATGCCGCACCAGGCGACGTTGATGGCGACACTGCCGGGAACGAGGGTGGGCTCCGGGATGTCTTCGATACGAATATCTTTGGCGGCGTAGTAGCGGGCGGCTTTCATGGTGATCCCATTCCTGTGTGGCGAAGACGGTTGTGCCGTCACCCTCAGGCTAGGGGGTATGGGGTGCCGAATCCCCTAGCGATTCATCCACCCGGCGGAGGGCTACGATGTGTGGCGCGGGATCGGGTAGCACTGTCTGTTAGGCGGCACCGTTGGTTAGGCGGCGCTGATGCGCAGGATCACGCGTTCCTTCTGGTGGCGGGCGAGCATCTTCTCGACGAACAGCACAAACCTGAACTCGAAGCCGTATTTGTTGCCGAGCACACTGCTCAGGCGGGCGATGCTGGCTGGCTCATCAAGGATCTCGGCATCGCCGGCGATGGCCTCGGCGTCGACATCCACCTTGCCGGTGCGGTTGCAGGCACGCAGCTCAACCCGGCCGCTGTTACGCAGGCGTTTGACCTTGCCGCTCTCGAGCGGGGTGGTGACGACCAGCGACTCGCCGTCGCGGGCGATCCAGACCGGGGTCGACACACCCTCCCCGGTCTTGCGGAAGGTGGTGAGCGACGCGAAACGCTCCTCACCGAGGGCGAAAAAGGCCGGGTTGAGGTCGGGGGAGACGGTCATTAGTGGTCCTGTCGATTGCGCGGCGACGCCGGGAGTTCCATCACTGTACTGCCGAGCTTTGCCTAAACAGGTTGTCTCCGTAACCCCCCTAGTGGGGCTGTACGATCCCGCTTGAAGCAGGGCCCGATCGGTGCGTGTGGTGCCGCTGGTCAGGCCGGCAGAACAAGCTTGGCGGGGTCCAGGCTGTGGTCGACCACACCCTGCGAGACCTCCCGCAGCGACAGGCGCTGGCTGCGCGCGTATGTTCGCAACGCATTGAAGGCCTCGTCCATGTCCATCAGGTGGATGTGGGAGAGCACACCCTTCGCCTGTTCCACCATGATGCGGGTGTCAATGGCGAGGTGCAGCTGTTCCGTGACGATCCTGGGGTCCCGCAGGCTGCGCTCCTGGAGGATGCCGATCACCGCAACGTCGGCGAGGGCCTGAGCGAGCGAAGCATCCCGCTCGGACATCGGACCCTCCCGGGTGAACAGCAGGTTCATGGTGCCGATGACCCGGCCACGCAACCGCATCGGGGTCGCGTGCAATGAATGGAACCCACGCTGCAGGGCAGCCTCCCGGAACTGGGCCCACTGGTCGCCCGCCTCGCCGATGTCGTTCACGGCGACGGCCTGGCCGGAGTTGAAGCAGTCGACGCAGGGACCCTCCCCGGCGGCGAGTTGCATGACCTCGACAAACTCAGCGGCTTCGCTGGTTGAGGCGATCAGTTCGAGCACGCCGGTGCTGTCGGCGATCAGGATGCCACCACCGGCAGCGTCGAGCAGCTCGGCGCACTGGTGGACAAGGGTGGACAGGAGGTCGACGACGTCGTAGCTGTCCATAAGGGTGTCCGCGACCTTCACAAAGGCCTGGTTAATGAGTTCTTCTCGAGAGATGGCGTTCATCTGTTTCTCCGTTGTCGTACTGTCAACTTCAACCGTCCGACAGCTGGCTGAAATTGAGGTCACGGGACAGAACCTCGTGTGCCACCTGCTGGACGGTGCGATCGGTAGAAAAGGCGTGGGCCCGCAAGCGGGCAAACGCCTCGGTAGCGCTGATATTCAATTGGCCGACCACCATGCCGGTGGCCTGATGCACCTCGCGGCGCAGCTCGATGACGGGTTGTCCCATACCGAGTGGTTCGTCGCTGTGGGCGGAGCGCGCCGCCCGGCGCAGTGCCGGGCCGGCGATCGAACGTGCCACCGACCTGCCAGTGGCCGTCGTGTCATCGCTGAGGTTGCCCGGCGTGGTGCTGTAGAGGGTTGCGACTCCAATACAGACGGCGCCCATCACCAGGGGGAAGGTGAACAGGGCGCCGACGGGGAGGGCGCTGAGCGATTGGGTGAAGATGGGCCAGCGCTCCTGTGCCTCAGCGGCGATGTCGCCGAGGAGGACGGGAGCGGTGGAACGAACCGAGTCGAACGCGGGGCCCTCGCCGAGGTCGAACTGCAGCTCGTCGAGGCGGGCGGCGGTGTCGTCGCTTGCATAGATGGTGGATTGTTTCAGCGCTTGGTTAAACACTGAGATGGAGACACCGGTGATGGGCATCAGCTGCAGGAACGCCTCGCCAAGGGCAGACGCCGAACCGGAGTCTGCGTTGTGGTCGTCGGTGGTGTGGCTCACAGGCGACCCCATTCCCCTCGACCAGCATCGGCATACTCGCGCTGGTCACCCCGTTGCGCGCCGCGGGGCATCCCCCTATCCCTCGGCTATGTCGGCTGTATCGACGGCGTAGCGGCTGAGGCGGGGGATGACGCGGGTGCAACACGCGAAAACCGGGGTCTGGGGATTTCGCAGGCAGCGCCGCTCGCGGTAAAGGTTCACCGGTAAGCGTTGAGGCCATTAAAGCACTATCGAGCCAGGCTGACTTCAATGTCACCCGGCCCGCCGCGCTTTGTGGGGAGTTCTCTGACCACGCCTCCCGCGCTACGCGATCCTGACGATCATCTTGCCGGTGTTGCTGCCGCGCATCATGTCGAGGAACGCGTCGACCGCGTGGTCGATGCCGTCGACCACGGTCTCGTCGTAGGCGATTTTGCCCTCGCTGAACCAGGGGATCATCTTCTCGCGGAACTCGGGTGCGAGCCCAAGGTAGGAGCCGAGGGTGAAGCCCTTCATCATCAGCCCGCGGGTGATGATGTTGGTCATGTTGTCAGGCCCCGGCACCTTCTCGGTTGTGTTGTAGCCGGTGATGGCGCCGCAGAGCGCGGCGCGGCCACCGTCGTTGAAGGCGTCGAGCGCGGCCTCGAGATGGTCACCGCCGACGTTGTCGAAGAACACGTCGATGCCGTCGGGGGCGGCGGTGGCCAGCTGTTCGCGCACGGGGGCGTCCTTGTAGTTGAACGCGGCGTCATAGCCATACTTCTCGGTGAGCAGGGCGACCTTGGCGTCGGTTCCGGCGGAACCGATGACCCGGCCGGCGCCCAGCAGGCGGGCGATCTGGCCGGCGGCGGTTCCCACGGCTCCGGCGGCACCGGAGATGAACACGGTGTCACCCTCCTTCATCCCGGCGACGGCGGTCAACCCGACGTAGGCGGTGAGGCCGGTCATACCGAGGATGCCCAGGTGGATCGACAGCGGCACCCCGGGCAGTTCCGGCACGATACGGAAACCGGCGGAGTCCTCCTGGGCGACATCCCGCCAGCCGTGCTGGTGCAGGACAACGGCCCCAACGGGAAAGTTGTCGTCGGTCGAAGCGACGACCCGGCCGATGGCACCGCCGGTCATGGTCTCGCCGAGCACATACGGCGGGGTGTAGCTGCGCACGTCGTTCATGCGGCCGCGCATGTAGGGATCGACGGAAATGAATTCGTTCGCGACGCGCAGCTGGTTGGGCGCGAGGGGGCCGAGCTCGACCTGCACGCTGCGGAAGTTGTCCGCGGTGGGCCAGCCGGTGGGGCGGGCGACGAGCTGGACCTGGGTGCTGGTGTTGCCGGTTGTATCGGTGGGGGTGCTCATGGTGCTGTGGCTCTTTCTATCGGGTGGATGTTGTAGATGTTGGAACTGGCGTTGTAGCTGAAGCCGTTCGTTAGCGGATCGCCAGGCCGGTGGCGAGGAGGGCAACCCCAACGAGGGCGGGTGCCAGCTGGATGAGGGCCGACCGCGCTTTTGAGGGGGAGGAGAGCAGCAGGACGAGGCCAGCAGCCACCATGGAACCGGCGCCGGCGAAGACCAGGGTCGCGCCGATCGCCTCGTCGACGGCGCCATACAGGACGATGCCCACTACCACGATGACCGTGAGGAACAGGTTGTAGAACCCCTGGTTGAAGGCGAGGGCCCTGGTGGTGTGCGCCTCCTCTTCTGAGGTGCCGAAGGTGGCGCGTGCCTTCGCGCCGGTCCAGGCGATCGACTCGAGGAAAAAGATGTAGACGTGGATGAGGGCGGCGATGCCCGCGACGACCAGTCCGGCGATGATCATGGGGCGGGTATCCTTTTCTGTAACGGTCGGTTCACTATTTGTTGATCCACCATATACTGGACTGACCGATACACAAAACACCATCACGCTGTGATGCTGAGACAGAAGGAGCTTTCGGATGGGACGTGTCCAGACGTTCGTCGCCGCCGACGTGGTGCGCGCCGCCCGCACCGTCTTCTGGGAGCACGGTTACGAAGGCGCCTCGCTGCCCGACCTCGAAACCGCGACCGGCCTCAGCCGCTCCAGCATCTACAACACGTTCGCGAGCAAACGGGGCCTGTTCGACGCCGCCGTGCAGAGCTATCTCGACGAAATCATCCACCCACGCCTGCGCCCGCTGCAGGCGGAAACCGTTGGCGCGGACGCCGTGGTGGTGTA
>JAODAO010000304.1 GCA_025463465.1 Glaciihabitans sp.
TAAGCCATGATCGACTCAGTGCCGACCGAGCCTGCCGCGGGGGTGATGATCCGGATCGAGTCGAAGACCTTGAGGCTGTCCATGATGCTGATCAGCCCGACGAAGTTGAAGAGCGGCCCGAGCATGGGAACAACCAGGAAGCGCTGGCGTTGCCACCAGTTCGCGCCGTCGAGGTGGGCTGCCTCCATGGGCTCCTCCGGAAGCGTCTGCAGCCCCGCGAGCAGGATGAGAATCACAAACGGGGTTTCATGCCAGATGGCGTGCAGGCCGATCAGGGATCGGGCGGGCCCCGTCTCGGTCAGCCAGTTGACGTGCATCCCGAACAGTTCGAGGAATCGGTTGACCGGGCCGCCGAAGATGTCGCTGAACAGCCAGGAGAAGTTGAGGGCCCCGATGACGGTGGGGACGACGTAGGCGGCCATCAGCAGGCCGAGGATAACCATCCGGCCGTGGGTGATGCGGTGCAGCATCAGGGCGATGCCGAAACCGACGATGACTTTGACGACGGTGACGACCAGCGTGTAGACGACGGTGAAGGCGAGGTCCCGGCCGAAGCGTTCGCTGGTGAAGATCTCCCGGTAGTTGGCGAGACCGGTGAACACACCGGGCTGGCCGACGGGGACGTTCTGGAAGCTCCACACCAGCGTTGCGGCGAGGGGCACGATGAGCAGCCCGACCATCAGCAGGATGGCGGGGGCCGAGAAACCGGCAAAGTGCTTGAGTTTCATAATCTCCATTCACGGGCGGATGGGTGAAAGCCCATCCGCCCGCTGTGTCGGAATTGGTAAAACGGTTGGCCCGTGTGGCCTGGCTTAGTAGCCGGCGGTGGCGATCGCGGCTTCCGCGGCGGCCTGGGCCTGGGCTGCTCCCTCTTCCGGGGTGATCTCACCGGTGACAACCGATCCGAAGATGGGGGCCATCACGGAGTAGACGTCGCTCATCCACGGAACGTGGGGGAGTCCGAGCTGCTGGTCGGCCTCGAGGACCTCGCGGGCAGCGGGCTCGAAGGGCAGCTCGGCCTCCTGGGCCTCCGTGGTGCGCGACGGGATCGTGGCGCCGGCGGCTTCCGCGGATGCCGCCTTGCCGGTGGCGACACCAACGAGGTCGAAGAGTAGGTCCTTGTCGACCGCAGAGTTCTCGGCGATGGCGAACCCGTCGACCGAGAGGCTGGTGGCGAAGTCGCCGCCCTCTTCAACGGCGGGCGGCACCGCGAAGCCGAAGTCGTCGGCGTAGTCCGTTTGCTCGGAGTCGAGCAGGGCAGACATCCGGCCGGAGAACAGCATCGACATGGCGGCCTGGCCGGTCTGCAGCTGGGTGATGACCTCGGGGGAGGAGAAGGTCAGGGCCTGCTCTGACATGGCGCCGTAGAGGGTCACCAGTTCCTGCAGGGCCTGGACGCCCTCCGGGGAGTCGAGGTTCGGCACCGAGGTGTCACCCTCGAACCAGGTTCCGCCGAGGGAGGTGAGGATCTGGTTGTAGGCGGTGGACACGTCACCGGCCGGGTTGAACGGGAGGGCGAGCGGCTCGGCCATCCCCGTCTTCTCGGTGATGATCGCGGCGTCCTCGATCATCTCGGCGTAGGTCGTCGGCGGCTCGAGGCCGAGCTCGTCGAAGATGTCCTGGCGGTAGACGAAGATGATGGTTCCCCAGAAGGTGGGGATTCCGACCTGCTTACCGTCGTACTGCAGCTGCTCCATCAGGGTCGCGGGAATGTCGTCGAGGTCCATCGCGTCGCCGCGCTCGGAGATCAGGTCGTCCAGCGGTGCGATCCACCCGCGGTCGGCGTAGAGCGGGTAGACGGTGCCGTAGACCTCGACGATGTCGTAGCTGGCCGAGCTGCCCGACATGGACTGGATGGCGCGCTGGTTCTGCCCGGCGAAGTCGGTGGCCGGGGCGTTAACGGTGAGGTTGTCGGTCGTGCAACCGTTGGCGACGGCGTTGGAGAACGGGTCGGTCGACACGCTGTTGTAGGAAAGCAGGTTCACCGTGGTGGCGGCTTCGGGAAGCTCGATGTCACAGGCGACCCCACCCGTGTTGATGTCGGCTCCGGCACCACAGGCGGTGAGCAGCATGGTGGCGGTGAGGACGGTGGCGCCGGCGGCGAGGCGGCCGGTGCGGCGGAACGAGCGGCGTTTGCGTGTGGCAGGCGGTGCGGCGGGACTGGACATTGACGTCTCCTAGGTGCAGCGGCGAGAGGAAGGGAAGTGCCAGTGATGATCTCGGCCAGGCGGCTGTTGAAATCTTCGGAATGGATTAGTTGGTAGTTATACGTATACGGGGCGCGAATGCCGTGTGTCCAATTTTTTGTGTTACGCCTATGTAAACAGGTTGTTTCCGGACGGGTTTTATTACGCATCCGTATGCGTGCAGTTGGTCTAGTGTGTGTGCTCAGCCGAAAAAGTACAACCAAAGGATGAACCCCATGGCACTCGATCCGCGCGCTTATGCCCCCTATCCGACCCCCGAGGAATACATCCTCGACTGGACCGATCGCATCTGGGCCGACGCCGGGATCGGCGCGATTCCGGGCATGTACGTCGATGACGTGATCGTGCGAGGGGCCTACGGGACCTCCATCGGGGTTGACCCCGTGGTGCGTGGATCGCTGGCGAAAAAATCTGCGTTCCCCGACCGGATCGGGGTGGGCGAGGACGTGGTGTGGGAGGAACGCGGGGAGTCCCGCTTCATCAGCTACCACCGGGTCCTGCACACAGGAGGGCAGGGTGAGGTGTGGTCATACGGGGCGCCGACCGGGCACTCCGCCGTCTCCCGCAACCTCCCCGTCTGCCTCATCGAGGACGGCCTGATCGTCGAGGAATGGGTCGCCCGCGACGAATGGGCCGTGGTGGCCGGCCTCGGCCACGACCCGATCGCCGTGGCCGCCGCGGCACGGGTGGTGCTGCCGGAGGGTGGCCTGTTCGCGCGCCCCGCCCCCACCGATCCGGTCACCGAGGGTGAATCCGGGCCGCGTCCTGACACCCACCGCTCCGAGGCGGAGTTCGTCCGTGACCTGTTCAACACGATCTACGGGGCCCGCCGCTTCGACCAGGTGAGTTCCTTTTACGGCCGGGACAGCATCCTGCACACCAGCCGCCACAACACCGTCACCCGCCAGCGAGGCATCCAGAACGACGCCCTCAGATTCCTCGCGCCGTTCCCCGACGCGGTTGTGGAGGTGCGCGACATAGCGGTGCACAGCTCGCCTGAGCGTGGCCTGCGCGCGTCGGTGCTGTGGCGCCTGGCGGGCACCTATTCGGGCCTCCCTCTCTACGGCCCGGTCACCGGGCAGCCCGTGGAGATCATGGGGATGTCGCAGTTCGAGATCCGCGGCGGCAAAGTCACCGCCGAGTACCGTGTCTTCGTCGAGGTCGCCGTGCTCGCGCAGATCATCAGCCAGCGACGCCTCCTCGGGGACTAACTCGCAGCACCGGCCCGGGTACCAGCGGCGAGAGGCTGTCAGTCGCCCTCGGGGAGTTCCCCGGGGGAGGCCCATTCGGCGTTGGAGCCGAGCAGCATCTCCGTCGCCATGTCCGCGAGCCGCTGGGTGACCGGGGAGAGGGTCGTCTTCTCCCGCCGGATCAGGGCGATCGTGTCGAAAATGGGTTCGGCGAACGGGGTGGTGCTGATCCCGGCGGGAAAACCCGAACCGCGGGCGACTGCCCCGGCGACCAGGGTCTCGCCGACCCCACGGGCCACCAGTTCCAACGCGGCCTCGACGTTCTCCACCTCGATCTCGGGCACCAGCCGCACCCCGGCTGCGGCGGCTCGCTCGGCCAGCTGGCGACGGGTGGGATCCGACCAGCCGTAGTGGGCATCGTAGAGAACCAGCGGCACCTCGGTGATCTGTCCGATCGTGATGGGGGATGTTGTGCGGGAGCCGTCGGCGCTGGCCCACAGGGTCTCGTCGCGAAGCAGGGGCGTGACGACCAGGCCCTCGTCGTTGATCGGCAGCACGGCAAGGCCAGCCTCAAGCTCCCCGCTGCGGACGGCGGCGGCGACCTCAACCGAGTTCTGGCCGATCAGGCGGATCTGCACCCCCGGGTATTCGCGGTGGAACCGCTGGGCGAGGTCGGAGAGCAGGTAATACGACGCGTTCCGCAGCACCCCGAACGACGCCGTGCCGCTGACCAGGCCGCGCAGGTCGCGCATCGACTGGTCAGCGCCGTCGACGGCGTCGAAGATGCGCCGGGCCCAGACCAGCAGTTCGTCGCCCGCGGCCGTGAGCCGCAGCTGGCGGCCGCCCCGCACGAACAGGGGGAGTTCGTAGTTGTCCTCGAGCTTTCGCACCAGTTCCGAGATCGACGGCTGGGTCATCTCGAGCGTGTCGGCCGCTGCGGTGAACGATCCAGCCTTCGCCGCCTCCACAAACGCGCGCAGCTGGGTGAGGGTAATCGAGGAGCTTGCCATTGGAAAAGCCTATGGCAATTAGAGGTAAAGGCGTCGTTGTCCTTTGACGTGGACTTCCCTACGCTCCAAACATGCTCTTTACCCCCTCAGTTCTCGCGGCCCACGACGGGTCTTTCCAGTTCATCAAGACGCCGGCCGTGACCGCCGTCGCCGCCCAGCGGGACCCCGCCGTGGCCGCCACGGTGTCGTCGATGCTCCTCGACATCGAGAACCGGGGCCTCGACGCCGTCCGCGACTACGCGGCCAAACTCGACCGCTGGGACGGTTCAGACTTCGAACTCACCTCCGAGGCCATCGCCTCCAGCGGTAGTCGACTCGCCCCCGACCTGCGTGCAGCCATCGAGCTCGGTGGCGAGCGCACCCGCGCGTTCGCCACCGAACAGCGCTCCCGCCTCACCGACTTCGAGACCGAATACCTCCCCGGGGTGATCACCGGTGTCAAGTACGTCCCGGTCGCCCGGGTCGGCGCCTACCTTCCCGCCGGCCGTTTCCCGCTCACCGCGAGCGCGTTTATGACCGTCGGGGTCGCCAAGGCCTCCGGTGTTGACACCGTGATCGCCTGCACCCCGCCGCAGCCGAACGGCGGCGCCAACGACGCCGTCGTCTACGCCGCCCACGTTTCCGGTGTTGACCGGGTCTTCACCATCGGCGGTGTCCAGGCGCTCGCTTCGATGGCCTTCGGCCTGCTGGGCGAGCTCCCGGTCGACATGCTGGTCGGCGCCGGCAACGCGTTTGTGGCCGAGGCCAAACGCCAGCTGTTCGGGGTGACCTCCATCGACCTGCTCGCCGGGCCGTCCGAGGTCGCGGTCATTGCCGACGAGACCGCCGATCCCGAGATCGTCGCCGCCGATCTGCTCGGCCAGGCCGAGCACGGCCCCAACTCGCCCGCCGCGCTGATCACCACCTCGCTCGAACTCGCGCACGCCGTCAACGCGGCCATCGACCGCCAACTCGAGACCCTCGAGACCGTCGCCATAGCCGGTGCGGCCTGGCGCGACTACGGCTCGATCGTGGTGGCAAGCAGCCGCGAGGTCGCCGCCGCCCTGATGGACGACCTCGCCCCCGAGCACCTCGAGGTCATCACCGCCGACGACGACTGGTATCACGCGACGCTGCGCAACTACGGTTCGCTGTTCATCGGCCCATGGAGCACGGTCGCCTACTCCGACAAGGGCATGGCCGGGACCAACCACGTGCTGCCCACCGCCGGTGGAGCCAAGCACAGCGCCGGGCTGTCGCCGTCACGATTTGTGAAGCCGCTCACCTACCAGCGCATCTCGAAGGAAGCGACCCCGCACCTCGCCCACGCCGTCCAGGTGATCTCAGACTCCGAGGGAATGGCCGCCCACAGCGCCACGGCGACGATGCGCCTCGACCGCCTGTAACCGTCCCGACTTATGGATCTGAAAAGCTAGCTGCACGCCGACCACTGAAGGACAGCACCGCAATGTCGAATTCTGAACTTTCCACCCCGAAGGACAGCACCCCGAAGGACACCACGTCGGGACCGATCGCCGCCCCGACCTCCCTCGATCGCGCGAAGCCGAAGGATTTCCGGCTCCCCGACGTGGCTCCGACCCGGCTGGTGGAGTCGGCACCGCTGCGCTCCAGCGCGGTTCCCACCCCGACCACCCCGGAGGGCTCCAGCGTCGCACCATCACGCACGATGCCAACGGACTTCGAAATCGCCATCATCCCCGGCACCGGCCAGCCGAAGAAGGGCCTTGTGCCCGGGCGCCGCCGCCAGCCGATGCGCGGCTACGAGGAGCAGTACACCGACATCGTCGACTATTGCGTCCGCGTGACCGAACGCATCTGGGAGGACCAGGACGTCGGCTACATTTACGACACCTACGCCTCCGCCGTGCGCCTGCACGACGATGCCGGCTGGAAGTATGGCGTCGAGCGGGTGGTCGAGGGCACCATGCAGTCGATCAACGCGTTCCCCGATGCCCGCCACTACGCGGACGACGTCATCTGGGCCGGCGACGAGGACCAGGGATTTGTCACCTCCCACCGGGCCATCAACCTGGGCCACCACACCGGCCCGTGGCGCTGGAGCGAACCGACGAACAAACCCATCAAGCTGTGGGTCCTCGCCAACTGTGTCTCCAAGGAGAACCTCTTCTACGAGGAATGGGTGCTCTACAACACCGGCGCCCGCCTGCTGCAGCTTGGCATCGACGTGCCGAAAGCAGCCAGGGCGTATGCGAACGGTGGGGGGATCGCGCAGGTCTCCGATCACCAGCGGGGTGAGGCCGAGCGCCTGCTCGGCGGTCGCCGCCCGGAGCGTTACGAACCCCAGCCCGAGGGCGCCTTCAACGTGGAGCACGCCGTTCGCCAGTTGTTCCACGACACCTACAACCGTCGCGACCTGAGCGCCATCGACCGGGCATACGCGCAGAACGTGCTCTGGCACGGGGCGTCCAACCGCGAGGGCCGCGGCCGCGGCGAGGTGCGCTCGATGGCCCGAAACCTGCTGTCGACCTTCCCCGACTTCGGCCTGCAGGTCGACGAGGTCTACTGGATGGGCAACGACCAGGACGGCTACAGCGTCTCCGTGCGCTGGTCCGCCGCCGGCACCCACCGCGGCTATGGACTGTACGGTGCACCGACGGGCCGGCACGCTTTCATCTGGGGCATCTCGCAGCTCTATTTCCAGCAGGGCCGCATCGTCGAGGACTGGATGCTCTTCAACGAGTTCGACGTCATCGCCCAGCTCATCGGCGAAGACGCGCCCGCCCTGCTCAGTTAGGCATTAGGTCCGTAGCCACCGGAAAAATTGGTGGGGGATGTCTCGCAGCCAGCTAGAGTACGTCCTCGACCGCGGCGAAGGTGCGGTCGGGGTCTTCGAGCTGCATGTCGTGGCGGATGCCCGGGATGCGGCGCACCTGCCAACCTTTCTGCTCGAGCTGGCTGGCGAGGGCGTCGGGCAGCACCGCCGCCGACTGGTCGGAAAGCACAATCGTCGACGGCACCGCGGGCGCCTCGTTCGAAACCGGGTGGGAGGCGACATCCCGGAACACGCCGACGGCCATCCGCGTGTCAAAGCGCTTCTTCGCGTCGTCGAGCAGCGCTCGGGTCTCGGGACTGTAGGCGGCGCGGGCCGCGGCGCTGGCCCTGGCCTGGCCGAGCTGGGCGATGCCGAGCGACACAAGCGGCACCATCCAGAACAGCCGTCCGGCGAGGCCACTCGTCGGTATCTGCAGTGCGAACCCGGGATCGAGATACACCGCCCTGCCGGGCGCGAGCCGGGCAACGGCGCGATACAACACGGCACCGCCGAGCGAGTGACCAACGATGCTGTCCAGCCCCGACGGGAGCGTCTGGACCAGGTCGGTAGCCATGTCATCCACCCGGTACGACCCAGCGCGGGGGCTCGCGCCGTGCCCGCGCAGATCAACGGTCGTCACGGTGTACCGGCCGGTGGCGGTGAGCCGCTCGATGAACGGGCCCCAGGTCGCCGCCGATGCGCCGAGACCGTGCACAAGCCCAACGTGACGTGGTCCCGATCCGGTGGTCGTCGTTGTCAGTTGCATGCCCTAATCCTGCCGGAAGCACGGCGTGAAGCGAAAGCGCGGTTCGTCGGAACGACGCGGAGAAGGACGCCGTGCGGGTGGCCCGCAGTGGTCGGGAACCGGTGTGGCCGCGACTATGTTTTAAGAGACCACCATTTTGACCGCCGAACGGATGCACCGTGACCGACCCCGCCTACACCGTTCGCCCCGCCCGCACTTCCGACGTGCCCGGCATCCAGGCGCTGGTGGAACCGTTTGTCCAAAAGCGCATCCTGCTCGGCAAGGACCGCGTCGTTTTCTACGAATCGGTGCAGGAGTTCACGGTCGTTGAGGACAACGAGGGCAACCTGATCGGCTGTGGCGCCCTGCACGTTCTCTGGGAGGACCTCGGCGAGGTGCGCACCCTCGCGGTATCGGAGGACTGGCTGCACAAAAAGGTGGGCCACGCGATCCTCGACCGGATCGAGGACAACGCCCGCGCGCTCGGCCTCAGCCGCCTGTTCTGCCTCACCTTCGAGACCGGCTTTTTCGGCCGGCACGGATTCGAGGCCATCGGCGAGGGCATCGTCGCCCCCGATGTTTACGCCGAACTGCTGCGTTCCGGTGATGAGGGCATTATGGAATTTCTCGATTTGAGCCGGGTTAAGCCGAACACGCTCGGTAATACCCGAATGCTTAAGCTCCTCTAGATACTCTGGCCCCATGGCGAGCAACCAGAACCCTGCAGGGCCCCCGTCGCGCGGCGTCTACTTCCGCCGCCGGCTGATCGTGGGCCTGGGGTTGCTCGTTGTCGTCCTGGTGATTGTGCTCATTGTGGTGCGCCCCGGTTCGAGCACCCCAACCACAGATTCCACCGCCCCGGCGACCACCACAACGGCCGCGCCCCAGACATCCACCACAGCACCGCCCGCAGCGGACGGCGCCTGCGCGCCCGGTGACATCACGGTCACCGCGATCACCGACGCCGCCACTTACGCCGAGGGCGCCAACCCGCTGCTGTCGCTCAGCGTGGTGAACAACGGCGAGGTCCCGTGCGAGATGAGTGTGGGATCGGACGTCCAGGAGTACCGCATCACCAGCGGCGAAGACCTGATCTGGTCGTCGAAGGACTGCCAGACCGATCCCGTCAGCG
>JAODAO010000307.1 GCA_025463465.1 Glaciihabitans sp.
CTCCTCCCCCGGCACCAAGGCAGACCGCAAGAACTAGCGCCACCGCCGAGCGCCGCCGCTTGTACGCGTGGTGGCCGGGTAGTGCCGGACACGTTTCCTGCTGCCCGGTACCCGATCCCGGGCGTCGGTGCCCGCCGGTAAACTGGTCCCATGGCCCAACCGCTTCGCATCGCAACCATCAACACCAACGGCATTCGCGCCGCATACCGCAAGGGAATGGGTGAGTGGCTCGACGCTCGCGAGGTCGACATCTTGGCGATCCAGGAGGTGCGTGCCTCCACCGAAGACATTGAGGGTCTGCTCGGCCCCGAGTGGGACATCCTGCACGACGCCGCCTCCGCCAAGGGACGCGCCGGCGTTGCCCTCGCCAGCCGCAACAAGGCATCCATCCACCGCGTCACCTTCGGGGACGACGACTTCGACAGTGCGGGCCGCTGGCTCGAGGCGGACTACGAGGTCAACGGCAAGATCGTGACCGTAGTCAGCACGTATGTGCACTCCGGCGAGGTCGACACCCCCAAGCAGGTCGAGAAGTACAAGTTCCTCGACGCCATGAGCAAACGCCTGCCCGAGCTGGCCGCCCACAGCGAGTACGCCGTTGTGCTCGGCGACCTGAACGTCGGCCACCGCGAGCTCGACATCAAAAACTGGAAGGGCAACGTCAAACGTGCCGGCTTCCTGCCCCGCGAACGTTCCTACTTCGACCGCTTCCTCGGTGAGCTTGGCGAAGAAATCACCGGCGTCGACGGCACCACGGGCCCCGGGCTCGGCTGGGTGGATGTCGGCCGAGCACACGCCGGCGAGGTCGACGGCCCCTTCACCTGGTGGAGCTGGCGTGGCCAGGCATTCGACAACGACACCGGTTGGCGCATCGACTACCACCTCGCCACCCCGGCGCTGGCAGCGGTCGCGAGCAACTACACGGTTGACCGTGCCGCGGCCTACGACCAGCGGTGGAGCGACCACACCCCCGTCGTCGTCGACTACAACATCTAGCCGACCGCACCTCCCCCGCACCTTCCCAGCCCGTGCGCTCCCGCCGTTCGTGGGCTCCCGGAGCTTCTGAAGCTCCCGGGTCAGCGGTAGCAGCCGTCACCGCCAGGTACGACTTGGCACGGCACCAGGCGGCACTAGACGGCACGACGAAGCACCTCTAAGCACCATCCGGCGCACATTGACCGGTCTCTGCGGACCCTCCCGATGACTCCGCACCCGATGATTCTGAAAGACTGGACACATGACCACCCAGCCCCGCCTGTTCTCTGGAATGCAGCCATCGGCCGATTCCCTCCAAATCGGTAACTACATCGGCGCGCTGCTGCAGTGGAAGGAAATGCAGAGCACCCACGACGCCCTGTTCTGCGTTGTCGACCTGCACGCGATCACGGTCGCACAGGACCCTGCACTGCTTCGCGAACAAACCCGCCGCACCGCGGCCCAGTACATAGCCGCCGGTATCGACCCCGAACTGTCGACCCTGTTCGTTCAGTCGCACGTTCCCGCCCACACCGAGCTGGCCTGGGTGTTGAACTCCATCACCGGTTTCGGCGAGGCCAGCAGGATGACCCAGTTCAAGGACAAGGCCTCGAAGCAGGGCGCCGACCTGGCCTCAGTTGGCCTGTTCACCTACCCGGTACTGATGGCGGCAGACATCCTGCTGTACAACACCGAGGTGGTGCCGG
Organism: Glaciihabitans sp.; assembly: GCA_025463465.1. Classification (GTDB taxonomy): domain Bacteria; phylum Actinomycetota; class Actinomycetes; order Actinomycetales; family Microbacteriaceae; genus Glaciihabitans. Next base: position 1,683 of record JAODAO010000307.1, read on the forward strand.
TTGGAGACGACCAGAAGCAGCACGTTGAGCTGACCCGCGACCTGGCCGCCCGTTTCAACTCCCGCTTCGGGCAGACTTTTGTTATTCCGAAGCCGCTGATCCTCTCCGAGTCCGCCCGCATCTACGACCTGCAGAACCCGACGTCGAAGATGAGCAAGTCGGCCGAGTCGCATGCCGGTGTGGTCTGGATGCTGGATGAGCCGTCGAAGACCGCGAAGAAGATCAAATCCGCCGTCACCGACGACGACCGCGAGATTCGCTTCGACCGCGAAACGAAGCCGGGTGTCTCCAACCTACTGACGATCATGTCCGCGTTCTCGGGCACCCCGGTGACCGAACTCGTCGAGTCGTTCAGCGGCAAGGGTTACGGCGACCTAAAGAAAGCCGTCGCCGAGGTGGTTGTCGAGACGTTCGAACCCATCCGCGCCCGCGCCCTCGAACTGCTCGATGACCCCGCCGAGCTCGACCGCATCCTCAGCGCCAACGCTGACCGCGCCGACGCCATCGCGCGGCCCAAGATCGCCGAGGTGTACGAGAAGATCGGTTTCCTCCCCCGCCGATGACTCTTAGGCACCGCTGATGAAACCCGTCGTGCTCGAGACTGCGCGGCTGCGACTGGATACCCCGGTCGCGGCCGATCGCACCCGTGTGGTCGAGTACTGCCAAGACCCCGTGTTCGAGCGGTTCCTCACCCTGCCCTGGCCGTATACGGAAAAAGACGCGCGTTACTTCCTGGAACGCCTTGTGCCGAAGGGCTGGGAGCACAACAGTGAGTACACCTGGGCCATCCGGCTGAAACCGGATCCGGCCTACGGCACTGATGAGACCACAGATACCCGCCAGCCCGCAGGTACCCTCCAGCCCTCAGACATCCCCCTGCCCGGCGGATTTCTCGGGGTCATCAGTTACCGCACCGGTGACGGCAACATCGGATTCTGGCTCGGCAACCCCCACCGCGGGCACGGCTACATGACGGAGGCGGCCGCGGCCATCATCGCCTGGGTGTTCGGCACCGGCGCCACCCGCGTCGCGTGGGAGTGCGCCATCGGGAACATCGCGTCGGCGGCAGTGGCGCGAAAGAGTGGCTTCCGCTACTTGGGCGAGCGCCCGTCGGCGCAGCCCTACCGGGATGGCAAAAGCGTTCCGTCCTGGTACGGAGTTCTCTACCGTGACGACATCCACACCATCCACACGGGCTGGCCGGCCGGACTCGATGATGCCGATCGTGCTGGAGCCAACAGCCCTGACCCAGATGATGCCGGTAGCCCCGGTGATGGCGACCACCCCGAAACCGATCAGCACCCCAACTCCGGCGAGCGCGAATGAACGGCGGCGCCAGCCGTGTGTCGAACTGCGACGCGGGAATATGTGGGCGCGCTGGACGTTGACTAGGATTGTAAGGAAAGTTAGAACGTGCTCCGGGGTCGGTGAGAATCCGAACCGGCGGTTATAGTCCGCGACCCGAGGAAGGGCGAAAGCCCCGAGGCGGTTGACCTGGTGAAATTCCGGGACCGACGGTTAAAGTCCGGATGGGAGGATGCACGGGTTGTACCTCTTTTAAGGCGCAGCCGGTCTTTTGACCACCCCGGAGTCTGTCGATAGCAGACGAGGACCGGATGGCATTACCCCGCACCGACATCGAGACGGCAATGCGCCACGCTCTTGATCTCGCCTCTCGCGGCCCCGTAGTGGGCGGCAACCCGCAGGTCGGTTGTGTCCTGCTTGACACCTCTGGCGCCATCGTGGCCGAGGGTTGGCACCGGGGCGCCGGCACCCCTCACGCCGAAGCCGACGCCCTCGCACGCTTGCGCACGAGTCTTGGCATCGCGTCAGACCCGGCAGTTTCCGACAGCGGTCACGCCACCGGTTACACCACCGGTTACGCCGCGGGCCTCACCGCCGTTGTCACCCTCGAACCCTACACTCACACGGGTCGCACCGGCCCCTGCGCGGAAGCACTGATCAACGCCGGTGTCAGCGATGTTTACTTCGCCGTTTCCGACCCCAGTCACCTTGCCTCCG
>JAODAO010000308.1 GCA_025463465.1 Glaciihabitans sp.
GGCCCGGTGGTATGGGTGCTCCTCGGCGAGATCTTCCCCAACCGCATCCGTGCACGGGCCCTGGGTGTCGCTGCAGCTGCCCAGTGGATCGCCAACTTCCTGATCACCGTCAGTTTCCCGCCGCTGGCCGGCTTCTCGCTGGTGTTCACGTACGGCATGTATGCCGTGTTCGCCGCGCTGTCGTTCGTCTTCGTTTTCAAGGTTGTGCCAGAGACAAACGGAATGTCGCTCGAGCAGGCGAACACCCTGTTTGTGAACAAGAAGTCCGTCAACGTTGGCGACACCTCGGATGCGCGCACGAACCAAAGCGATGCCTCCGGGGCGGGCAGCACCCAGGACACCCCCGCCAAGTAACCATCCGGGTGTCCACGCCGGGTGGGCCGGTTATCCGACGGGTTTCGCCGGGGTCCGGCGCGCGCCGCGGGTCAACACCCGTATCAGGGGCGAGGCCAGCAGGAGCAGGAGTATCGGCAAGAGCGACACGGTGATCACCCCGACCGCCAGCGCCACCACAAACAGGCCAGTGGTGGAGGCGCTGGCGGTCAACTGCACCCGGGTGAGCGGAAAGTCGGGATCGTTGATCCGCGCATTCCGGTAGATCAGGATGCTAATGGCGGTGAGGGTGGCGGAGCTCATCGCCATGGTGCCGATGTAGAACGCGACCGCCGTCCGCTCGTCGTTGAACTGGGCGATGAGCGCTGTGGGCAGCGGAAGAATCGAAATGGTGAAAGCCCAGAACAGCGACAGTTGTACCAGCATGGGCGAATGGGCACGCACGTGCTGGAAAATGACGTGGTGTGCACTCCACAGCCGGGCGGTCACCGCGAAACTGATGGCGAACCCCAGCAGCTGCGAAGCATTGTCCACAAGGAAATCGATGACCCTGGTGCCCTCACTGGCCGCCTCGGGCACGGCGTCGACCAGGGGCAGGATCAGCAGGGTGATCGCGATGGCGACAACCGCATCGGTGAAGAAAACTACTCGGTCGAGACCGCGTTCGGTTGTCATGGGTCCACGGTAGCGTGCACCCTCCCGGGCGCCGCTAGCCGGGTCAGTCCGACTTCGGCTTGAGCTTGCGCAGGGCACTACCCTTGTGGGCCGCTTGTGCGCCAGACTTCTCCGACTTCACCAGGTACGACGGGGCGTCGGTGGATGCCGTGAATTTCTGCCCGTCGAATTCGAAGTCTTCGGTGTGCTGCTCCACGACCTCGCCGCGGGTGCGTCCCTGGGGAGTGTTCCAACTCACCCGGTCGCCAATGTTCAGGTCCGCCACTGTCATCCTCCTCCGTGTACCAAGACTGTTACCCGTGACCTTCAACCTATTGTCCGCAGCCGGGGCCCGGGCGGCGCCGACAGCGAATTATCAGGAAATGCCCCACTTCGGTGGGTGCGCCAGCGCACAAAGACCGGCGCAGATTAGAAGGTAAACTGTCGATATGACGTCCGATGCCCGTGTTGTTGCGCAGCAACTCCGTCACAACATCGAGCGCCTCCGCCGTACGCTGCGAGCCCACCAGGCGGTGAGCACGATGCCGCGCAACCAGGAGGCCGCCCTCAGCTGGCTTCACCGCAAGGGCGCCCTGTCCATCGCCGAACTCGCCCGATGGGAACAGGTGCGACCCCAGTCAATGGGGGCGGTAGTCGCCGAGCTGCTCAAAGCCGACCTGGTGCGAAAGGATCCCGACCCCACTGACGGGCGGCGGGAATTGGTGGCCCTGACCTCCGCCGGCGAGGACGCCTACCGGGGAACCACGCAGGCCAGGGACCGGGAGTTGGCAGAACTAATGGAGCGCCAACTGACCGACGAGGAGCGGGACGTTGTGGAGCACGCGATGACGCTGCTGGAACGACTGAACCCGGAGACCCTGTGACCACGCCCCGGTTTACCGCCAGATTCGTCGCGCCCGTCCTGATCGGGCCGGTGCTCAACCCCATCAACACCACGATGATCTCGGTTGCCCTTGTCCCCATCGCCGCCAGCCTGCAGGTCGGGTCCGCCGTGGTTATCTGGCTCGTCGCCGGGCTCTACCTGGCGAGCGCCATCGCCCAACCCACCATGGGAAAGCTGGCTGACCGCTTCGGCCCGAAAAAGATTTACGTGATCGGGCTGGTCGTGGTGATGGTGGCCGGCATTCTGCCGACCCTACTGCCCACCTTCGCCGGGGTGTTGATCGCCCGGGTGCTGATCGGCGTTGGGACCTCCGCCGCGTACCCCTCGGCGATGGCCCTGATCCGGGACCAATCCATCCGCCTGGCACGGCCAACCCCCGCCTCCCTGCTTTCCGGCATCTCGATCGCCTCGCTGACAACCACCGCCGTCGGCCCGCCACTCGGCGGGTTGCTCATCGGGCTGTTCGGCTGGCAGTCGATCTTCCTCGCCAACATCCCCCTCGCCGGGATCGCGCTGGTGCTCAGCATCCTCTGGCTCCCCGCCGACTCCACCCGCCAGAAGCCCGTCGTCTCCGGTTCAGCGTTCTCCTCGATCGACCCGGTCGGGCTGCTCCTGTTCGCCGTCGCCGTTGCCTCCCTTCTGGTGTTCCTGCTCGACCTGTCTGCCGGGTATTGGTGGTTGCTGGCGCTGGCCATCGTGGTGGCCACGGTGCTGGTCTGGTGGGAACTTCGCAGGAAAACGCCGTTCATCGACATCCGGATGCTCGCCAGCAACGGCCCGCTGAGCCGCACCTACCTGCGGATGTTCCTCATCTACCTTGCCTCGTACTCGATGGTCTACGGCTTCGCCCAGTGGCTGCAAGACGCCGGGGGCTACAGCAGCGGCCAGGCCGGACTGCTCCAACTTCCTACCGCGATTCTCGCCGGTGCGGCGTCGGTTCTCGTTGCCCGCACCAGTGCCCTGCGTTTGCCTTTGGTGTTCGCTGGACTGTTCCCCCTCGTCGGTGGGCTGCTGCTTGCCAGCGTAACCTCCGACGCGACCATCGGGCTTCTGGTGCTGATCGCGGGCCTGTTCGGCCTCGCCCAGGGACTGGCGTCCGTCACAAACCAGGCCGCCCTGTACCGGCAGGCGCCGGGGGAGCAGATCGGGTCGGCGTCCGGCCTGTCCCGCACCTCGATCTACCTCAGCGCAATCGTCTCCTCCAGCGTGATCGGGCTGGTCTTCGGCCAGGCACC
>JAODAO010000312.1 GCA_025463465.1 Glaciihabitans sp.
GTGAACCTCAAGCTGGATGTCGCTGGGCACTTCCGCATCCTCGGCTCACCCCTGCTGCACGCCGAACTGAAACGGATCCTCACCGAGCCGACCGCCCTGCCGACGGCCCCCGATACCGGCCTCTGAAACCGCCCGACCACGGCCATTGACCGTCGCGCCCTAGCGCCCGAGGCCGACCCGGTCGACCAGGCGGTGGAATCGCATGCCGCTGAGGCCACCGAGCAGTGCGCCACCCAGGGTGACCAGGAGCACCACCACAATCGAGATGATGGCGGTGACGAGGCCCCCGCCGGTGAGGTCGATGTTGTTGGGGTCGAGACCGGGGATGGATGTCATTTCGCCGGTGGTAGCCATCTCGCGTATCTGGTTGCCGAAGATCGCGGCGACAACGCCGAGGATCACGGCGATCACCACGGACCACACCCAGACGGCGAGGCCCTGCTTCGCCCCGGTGAAGCGGGCCATCCGGCCGGCGACGTAACCGCCGCAGTAAAACGCGAGGAACAGCACAACGGCGGCGATGATCGCACCGACGATGCCGTCGAAGCCAACGGCGGTCGCGCCGTCCTGCACTGTACCGGCGGTTCCGCCGCCGGCGTCGATGGCGGGGTCGATCCCACCGAACCCGAGAAGGGCGAGAATGGCAGCGGCGAGGGCGCTGAACAGGACAACCATTGCCACGGCGATGACCCAGCCAAAGAACGCCGACCCGAGCTTCACCCCGCCGTACTCCTCCAGCTGCAAAGCCAGGACCTCCTGCCGGGAGGGATTAAATGCCCGGGCGTCCTTGTCCGCCGACTGTTGCGGCACCTGGCCGGTGGGTGGCGCCAGATAGGAGGGCTGTGGGCGGGTCACCTGCTCCTGCGGGCGTTTGGGGGCGGGCCCCACGGCGGTCGCCCCGGAACGGTCGTCGGCACCGGAGGCCCCGGCGGCGCCGAACCGTTCGGTCGGGCTGTCGTCGTGCCGCCTGTCGTTTGGCTGCTCGTCGTCGTGCTGCCTATCGTCAGGCTGCCTGTCGTTGTTCTGCCTGTCGTTGTTATGCGGTGTGCTCATCGCGCTGTCCTTCCGGGACTACTCGGCATCGGGCTGGGGCGGGGGAGCCCGTGGGTGTGGAGAGTCCCTACAAGGGAATTCGTTTTCAGGGTTACGGGCAAGGGCTTGCCGCCGGGATCGTCAAGGGCTTGTTCGACGGTATTGACCTGAATCGAATGGAAGAGGCGCCCACAGTTGTGTTGTCCGGCGGCGCCAAATCCAGCGAACCACGAGGAGTGTGCCGTGAACCAGCCAGCCCAGCAGCAGGACCCACCCGGCGTTGAAGCGTCGCTTACGCCGAAAGCCGACCACGGCGAGGACAGTTATGTCGGCTCCGGCCGCCTCGCGGGCAAGGTCGCGGTGATTACGGGGGCGGACAGCGGTATCGGCAAAGCCGTCGCCATCGCCTTCGCGCGCGAGGGCGCCGACGTGGTGATCAGCTACCTGAACGAACACGAGGACGCCGAGGACACCCGCAAGTGGGTGGTGGATGCCGGGCATGAGGCCCTGGTCTACCCTGGCGACATCTCCGAGTCAGCGACCTGCCGGGAAATTATCGACCTCACCGTCAAAACCTTCGGGCGCCTCGACATTCTGGTCAGCAACGCGGCGTACCAGATGCACCACGATGACCTACTCGAGATCTCCGACGAGGAATGGAATCACACGTTGGCGACCAACGTGAGTGCTTTCTTCTACCTGGTCAAGGCGGCGCTGCCGCACCTTGGCGAGGGTGCCTCCATCATCGCGACCAGTTCGGTGCAGTCTGACAACCCCTCTCCCGGATTGTTGCCATACGCTGCGACCAAGGCGGCGCTGGCCAACATGACCTCGTCGCTGGCGCAGGGGCTCGCGGAGAAGGGCATCCGTGCCAACAGTGTGGCGCCCGGCCCTATATGGACCCCGCTGATCCCCGCGACGATGCCACCCGACCAGGTGGAGACGTTTGGCGAGCAGGTGCCGATGGCTCGGCCGGGGCAACCGGCGGAGGTCGCGCCGATCTACGTTCTGCTGGCCTCGGACGAGTCCAGCTACGTATCGGGCTCGGTCATCGCGGTCACGGGTGGCAAGCCGATTCTCTAATGCCTAGGGAAACCCATACACGCCAACAAAAGCCCACGGATGTCCAAGATGAACAGCTGTGGGAAACGTCGCTTCTCGTGGGCAGCGCGCGTAGGCTCGCGGCCAATCGTACGGCACGCTGCGCAGGATTCCGCACCACCCGGCTCCATCTATGGAAGTGAGCAGACCGTGCCTACCAAAATCACCGTGATCTACAACAACCCGACCGACCCGGACGCCTTCGAAGCGGGTTATCTCGCCGAGCAGGTGGACCTGGCGAAGAAGCTGCCGGGCCTGCAGAAAATCGAGACGGCCAAAGTGTGGCCGAAAGAGGATGGCACGCCAACCCCGGCGTACCGCCTTGTCGACCTGTACTTCGCCGACTATGACACCGCCAGCGCGGCCGTCGCGACCGCGGAGGCTGGTGCCCTGTTCCCGTCGATCTTTGGGCTGGCCACCGGTGGGGTAACGATCACGTTCGCCGATATCGAAGAATCCACCACGCTCTAAATTCCGCACATCCCGTCCGATTCGAAGGAGAAAACACCATGTCAGACAGCGAAGCAGAACCCACCCCCGGCGAATCGGACGAGACCGCTCCGGAACGCGGCAGCTATGTGAACGAGGATCTGCAGGGCGACGCGAAGCCGGTCAACCCCGACACCGTGCCGATCGATCCCTCGACCGTCGACAAACCGTCGCAGGCCGAGGGCGACGACGATGGCAGCGCCACCTCCTAGCTCCACCGAGTAGCTCGAACTGCCTCAGCCCGGACTCCTCCCCAACAGGGCAGGATCCGGGCTGAGGTGGGTTAACGCGCCCGGGTGGTTCGCCTAGTGGTTCGCCTAGTTGTTCACAAGGACGGGGTCTGCCTTCGGCGCTGTCGCACCGTTGCTGGTGCGCCTGCGCATGGCCATCGCAGCAACGACCATCAGCACAAAGCCGCCGGCGCTGAGGAGGGAACCGGCCCAGATGGGGGAGGTGTAGCCAAGCCCCGCCGTAATGGTGACGCCACCGAGCCAAGCGCCGAGGGCGTTGCCGACGTTGAACGCGCCGATGTTTGCGCCGGATACCAGGGTGGACGCATCCCCCGCGTATTTCATCACGCGCATCTGCAGGCCGGGGACCAGCGCGAAGCCGACCCCTCCCATCACAACAAGCGACACGATGGTGGCGACCTGGTTGTGGGCTGTTGCGGCGAAGGCGGCGAGGACCACTGCAAGGGCGGCGAGCAGGATAAGCAGGGTGCGGTCAAGGGCGCGGTCGGCCGCCTTGCCGCCGAGCAGGTTGCCGAAGAAGAGGCCAACGCCGAAGACGATGAGCAGCCACGGGACGGTGCTGCTGGCGAAGCCGGAGACGTCGGTGAGGACGTAGGCGATGTAGGTGAAGGCTCCGAATACTCCGCCGTAGCCGAGAATCGTGACGCCGAGCGACAGCCAGACCTGGCCGGAACGGAAGGCGGCGAGCTCACCGCGAAGGCGTGCCGTTGCGGCGCGTTCGGTGGGCGCTGGCACGAGGGTGAGGATGCCGACGAAGGCAAAGATGCCGATCACGGTGATGGCCCAGAAGGTGCTGCGCCAGCCGAACGCCTGGCCGAGCAGGGTGCCGAACGGCACACCGAGGACGTTGGCGAGGGTGAGGCCGGTGAACATGATGGCGATGGCGCCGGCTTTTTTGTTCGGCGCGACCATGCCGGCGGCGACGACGGAACCGATTCCGAAGAACGCGCCGTGGCAGAGCGCTGCGACGATGCGGCCGATCATCATGGCTTCGTAGCTGACGGCCAGCGCGCAGAGCAGGTTGCCCACGATGAACAGGACCAGCAGTCCGAGCAGCACCTGTTTGCGGGGGAGTCGTGTGACGGCGGCTGTCACTGCGACGGCCCCGACGGCGACGGCGAGGGCGTAACCGGTGATGAACCAGCCGGCGGCGGCCTCGTTGACAGCGAAGTCGGCCGCCACCTCGGGCAGCAGGCCCATAATGACGAACTCGGTGAGTCCAATGCCGAACCCGCCGAGGGCGAGGGCGATCAGTCCGATGGGCATCGTGGGTGTCTCCTTTGTTGCCCCGAAGGGCACGGTTGCTTTACGCCGGACAATGTGGCGCGTACGCTATTAGTTGCAAGCGCGAGGTAAATAGTTGCACACGCAAGTAAGCCGCGCAAGCAATTACTTTTGAGGAGAGACGCGATGAGCATCGAAGACGACGCGGTCGAGGTCCGAGCGCAGGGCTGGCGGACCCTCGCGGCACTGCACAACCTGATCGAGAACGACCTCGAGCGCGAGCTGCAGGCGTCGGCGAACCTGTCCGTGGTTGAGTACACCGTGCTGGATGTGCTGAGCCGGCAGCCCGGCAGCTGGCACATGCGTATGCAGCAGCTCAGCCGCGCCACGGCACTCAGTCCCAGCGCGACCACCCGCCTGGTCAATCGACTCGAAGAGCGTTCCTTGCTTGGCCGGGTGCTGTGTATGGACGACCGCCGCGGGGTGTACACGGAGCTGACCGCTGCAGGGGCACGCCTGCTCGCCGAGGCGCGCCCGGTGCACGATGTCACCCTGGAGCGTTCCCTCGCCACCGCGCGGGAGATTCCCGAGTTGGCCGGACTGGTCGACGCCCTCCCCGCCCTGCACGCCATGGCCTGATACAACCCCGCCGCTTTCCGGGCGATCGATCATTCTGCACCGGTAACATCCATCTTTGCGACAGGCCCGCGCACCGCGGGTATTGTCCTTCAAGTCGTGTGCTGTGGCCGCGACGCTACGGGTGGAGTCAAAATGAATGGTCCGGAATCTGGTGAGTCGACGGCGGCTGATGCACCGAAGGCGGATACGCCCGTTGTGAGCGCATCAGCTATACCAGCTACACCAGCAACACCAGCAACACCAACGGCAACAGCGGCACCGGCAACCGAGATTGCACCGGCAGCAACAGCCGCGCTGCCCACACCGTCGACCCAGCCGCCCGGCACACAGGTTGACGTCTCGGAGACATCCCCCACCCCCGCCGGCCTGACGCAATCGATCCGTGTTCTTGTGACGCTCGCGACCGCGGTTGTGGTGATCGCCGGGCTATCGCTCGGGCGTGAGGTCATCGCCCCGTTTGTTCTCGCCGCGATCATCGTGGCATTGGTGCACCCCGTTCGGGGACTGCTGGAGCGTCGCGGAGCGCCGAGTGGCCTCGCATCCCTTGCGGTGATCCTCTGCGCCTTTGTGATCCTGGCGGCGATGGTCGCCCTGCTCTGGTTGGCGGTGCAGCAGTTCATCTCCCTGCTGCGCTCGAGCACCACCGAACTCAATGCCTTCTACGACAACGGGCTGGCTTTTCTGGTGAGCCTCGGCTTCCAGTCCTCCGACCTCGACGCTGTCAGTGACATGCTCGACCCCGCCTCCTTAGTGGGGGCCGCGACGTCGGTGCTCGGCTCGGTCACCGGCATCGCCACGGCGTTCTTCTTTATCCTCGCCTACGTCATCTTTATGGCGGTGGATGCGGGACGCTTCAACCACATCCCGGAGAAACTCGCTACGGCCAAGGCCCCGCTGATTGCCTCCTTCTCCGGTTACATGCACAGCGTGCGGGTCTACTTCGGGGTGAACACGATCTTCGGCCTGATCGTGGCCGTCCTCGACGGGATCCTGCTCGTGGTGCTCGACGTGCCCGGCGCCATCATCTGGACGATCCTCGCCTTTGTCAGCAACTTCATCCCGAACATCGGATTTATTATCGGGCTGATCCCCGCGGCGATCTTCGCACTCTTGTTCGGTGGCCCAATCGTCGCCCTCATCGTGGTGATCGGTTACGTCGTCATCAACGTGGTGATGCAGACGCTGGTGCAGCCCAAGTTCGTCAGTGACGCCGTGCACCTGTCGCTCACGCTGACCTTCGCGTCCGTCATCTTCTGGGCCTTTGTGCTCGGCGCCCTCGGAGCGCTGCTGGCCGTGCCGCTGACCCTGCTGATGCGCGAACTGCTGATCGGCAGCGACCGGGACGCCGGGTTTTCCCGCTGGATCACCAGCGACACCTCGGCCAAGCCCGCCAAGGAGCCTGCGAAAAGGTCCGCGAAGGCGCCCGCTAAGGCGTAGGGGCGCTCGCGGCGATGGGACGAGCTAGCGCTGCGACCGCGGAATCCGCCAGCAGGTCGCGCAGCCGGTGGATGCCGGCGTCGGCCTCTGACGCGGCGCGGGTCAGCACCGAGATGTGACGGTGGACGGGGGATACCAGCTGGAGCAGGCGCACCGACTCCGGCAGTTGGGCAACGGTGAGCTGCGGCACCAGCGCGACCCCCGCTCCGGCGGAAACCAGCGCGAGCTGCACCGCGAAGTCGGTGGCCTCGGCGACGACGTTGGGTTCAAACCCGGCCAGCCCGCAGGCGCGCTGAACCATTCGATGGCATGACCACTGCTGGCCCGGAGTGATCCAGGTATGGCCGGAGAAGTGCCGCAGATCGACGGGGCCCCCACCATTCACGAGCGGGTCGTCGTGCCGGACGGCCAGCCACACGGGCTCAGAGGCAACCGGCACGTTTTTCAGCCGTGTGGCGGTGGTGGAAATAGCCGCGAGGTTTGAGTAGTGGTGAACGAGGGCGATGTCGACCTCGCCGGCAGTGAGGGCGTTGATGGCCTGCTCGGGTTCCAGCTCGCGCAGTCGCAGAGTGAGGCCGATCGCCGGGTCCGCGTGCAGGGTCACCCAGGTGTGGGCGACGATGGTTCGAGCCGCCGAGGGGAAGGCCGCGAGCCGGTAGGTGCCGGCGGCCCCGTCACGGAGGGCGTCCACCTCCATCCCAGCGATGGACAGCCGGTCGACGATCTCGCGCCCGTGCCGGGCCAGCAGCTCGCCGGCCGGGGTGAGGGCCACGGTACGGCCGTGTTTCTCGGTGAGTTGCAGCCCGACCTCGCGCTCTAGTGCGGCCAACTGCATCGACACCCCCGGCGCGGTCAGGTGCAGCGATCGCGCTACCGCTGCGATCGTTCCCAACTCGTCGAGGCTCGCGAGCATACTGAGCTTCCGAATATCCAACACATCACTAATACTGACGTTACTCCGCTGCAAAAGTAAATGGAGCTTTGCCAAGCGTTGCGCAACGATGGCCGGATGGGATCCTCGAAAGTGGTGCTGGCCGGCCTTGCCGTTGTGGTGCTGTGGGCGAGCGCCTTTCCTGCGATCCGCGTCGCCGCGCCCGCCCTCGGGGTCGCCGGGCTGTCGTTCCTGCGGATCGGAATGGCGGCAGCAGTACTGCTGGTGGTGGCGTTCTGCGTGCGCCGGCTCGGTGTGCGGATGCCGGCGGCCCGCGACATCCCCCTGATCCTGGCCTGCGGTTTTGTGGGTATGGCGGGCTACCAGCTGCTGCTGAACCAGGGTGAACTGGAGGTGCCAGCCGGCACGGCCAGCATCATCATCGCGGCGGCCCCGCTGGTGAGTGTCGCGCTCGCCGCCGCCCTATTCGGGGAGCGCCTCAGCGCGCCGAAGATCGTGGGCAGTGTGCTGGCGCTCGTTGGGGTGGCGTTGGTCTGCCTCGCCCGCAGCGGGATTACCCTGTCGACGTCGGTACTGATCCTGGTCGGTGCGATGGTGCTGCAGGGGATCTACCATCCGCTGACCCGGCCGCTGTTGAAAAAATACAGCGGGCTGGAGGTAGCGACCTACGGGATGGTGGCCGGGGCGGTGATGCTGCTGCCACTGGTGCCAAGCGGCCTGGCGCCCCTTGCGACGGCGGGACCCGCGGCGTGGGCTGCCGTGGTTTATCTCGCGTTGCTGCCAACGGCGGCGGGGTTTGTGCTCTGGGGGTACGCGGTGGCGCGGCTTTCGATGGCGGCCTCGACCTCGCTTCTTTACCTGGTGTCGCCGGTGGCCGTACTGATCGCGTTCCTCTGGCTGGGCGAGCTGCCGTACCCGGAGGAGCTGTTCGGGGGATTGGTGGTGATCCTCGGAGTGGTGCTCGTGAGTCGCGGGGACCGGATCATCGCCGCATGGCCTCGACGGGCGACATCCACCACGGCATCATCGAAGTAGCGCTAGCGCGCTGGCTTCACTGCGCGTGCGCCACCGCACTGCTCGACTGCCCGCACAGGACCAAAGGAGATTCCATGCCGCTTGTTCGCATCGACCTGCCCGCCGGGAAAAGCCCCGATTACGGTGTCACGATCGGGGATGTCGTTTACGACGCCCTCGTGGAGACCCTGTCGGTTCCGGAAGATGACCGGTTCCAGGTCATCACGGAGCACCACGGGCCCGGACTGGTGGTCGATCCCACCTACCTGGGGATCGCGCGGACGGCCGAAGCGGTGATCATCCAGGTCACGCTGAACGAGGGCCGCACGGTCATGCTGAAGCAGGCCTTCTACAAGGCCGTGGCCGATGGGCTTCACCTACGGGTTGGGCTGGCGAAGTCCGACGTGTTCATCAACCTTGTTGAGGTTAAAAAGGAGAACTGGTCGTTCGGTAACGGTGAGGCGCAATACGCCTGACCATCACCGAACGACCAGCCAGTAGAGAGGTCAGCGCTTAGGCGGTGACCGTGGTGTGTGCGCGACGCGGTGCGGCGACCAGGAAGGCAACGAGGGCAATTGCCGCGACGGTGACCATCACGATGGCCAGCGGCAGGGCGGTGTCTTCCCCGCCGATGCTCACGAGCGGGGAGACGGCAGCGGCGAGGGCAAACTGCAGCGCGCCGAGGACGGCCGACCCGGTTCCGGCGGCGCGGGGAACGGCGGCGAGGGCGAGAGCCGTCGCGTTTCCGAGAACCAGGCCGAGGCTGGCGACGGCGACGAAGATCGGCACGGGCAACCAGCCGACGGGTGCTCCAAGGACCACAAGCAGCAGCAGTGCGATGGTGGCGGCGAAGACCAGGACGATGCCGAGGCCAAGCATCCTGCGGACATTGTGGGTGGCGGCGAGTTTGGCGGAGAGGGCGCTGACGGCCACGAGGCCGACGGCGTTGGCGCCGAAGAGCAGCCCGTACTGGGTGGCACTCAGGCCGATCATCACCTGGTAAACGAACGGTGAGGCCGAGATGTAGGCCATCATCACCGCGAACGCGAAGGCGAACGCCAGGGTGTTGCTGAGATACACGCGGGACAGCAGGCCGGACGATTTTCCGTGGGCCGCGGTGTGGGCCGCCGCGGCAGTGCGACGCTCGGGGGTGTGGCTCTCACGCACCACAACGGCGACGGCAACCAGCATCAGGGTGGCAAGGCCAAACACGACCCAGAGGATACCGCGCCAGCCGAGGGGCTCAACGAGGAGGCTGCCCACGAGAGGAGCGATGACCGGGGCGACGCCGCCGACGATCATCATCAGGCTGAAGGCCTGGGCGGCGGCCTTGCCGCTGGAGAGGTCGGAGATGATGGCCCGGCCGATGACCATACCGGCGGCGCCGGTGAGGCCCTGCACAAAACGGGCGGCGATGAGGATTCCGACCGTGGGGGCGACGGCGGCAACGGCGCTGGCGACAACACAGAGCAGCGCGCCAATGATCAGGGGGCGAACCCGTCCGAACCGGTCGGACAGCGGGCCGAAGATGAGCTGGCCAACGGCGATACCGACCAGGAACGCGGTGAGCGTCAGCTGGACGGAGGTGGCGGTGGTGCTGAGATCACCCGTCATCAGGGGGAACGCGGGCAGGTAGAGATCGGTGGCGAACGGTGCGAGGGCCGACAGCAGGGCGAGGACCACAAGCAGTCCGCTGGTGATTCCCTTATGGCCGGAGGGGAGGGGGCGGTCGGCGTGCACGTCGGGAACGTGGCCTGTCTCGGTGGCGGTGCTGCTGCTCATTGCTTTTCCTTCGCGGGACTGCTGGGCTCTCGGAATCGCGGCGGCGCTGGCACGACAAGACTTGTATGGATATATAACTGTATAAATATAACTATAGATCCGCAACCACGTACAGTGGGAACCATGAATACGACCGCGCCGACGCCGAGCGCCGATCCGTGGGCGGACATGGCCGACCTCGTACTGTTCGTCGCCCGGGAGATCCAGACCCACGGCTACGCTGACTCGCGCGCGGTGGCCCTGTCCGTGTCCGAGGGGCACGTGATGCGCTTCATCGACCGCAACCCGGGATCCGGGGCAACCGAGGTGGCCAACGCGACCGGTTTGCAGCGCAGTAACCTCAGCGCCGCGCTGCGGAGCCTCGAGGCGAAGGGCCTCGTCGAGCGCAGGCACGGCGAAGACGACCTGCGCACCGTCCTGCTGTTTCCGACAGACTTCGCCGCCCTGAACCTCGTGCTGATTCGGTCGGAGTGGGCGCGGATCCTCCGCCGGGCCGCCGGGGTGGATGTCGCTGACGACGCGCCAGCCGATGAGCGGATCGTGCCCACCCTCGGCCTGCTCGGCGACATCCAGCAGGGTCTTATCGCGCGTCATCGCCGCTGACGGGAACAAGCCGCGGGTAGTCGAGTACCCATCCGGGGCAGAAAACTGCTCCGGCGGGGCAAGAATCTGCCTGGGAGCGCGGTGCTTGTCACGCCGAAATGATATTGCGCACCCCGTTGCTTTTCGAACAATCAGGTGGGTAGCGTTTTTGGACGCCGATTTTCCCTTCTTGAGGAGGATGGATGTCTGTCGTCGAGACCCCCAGTAACGCAACCGGTTCTAACCCAACGATCGCGGAACAGTTCTCCGCGTCGCCAATAGTGCCGGAGGCGCAGCCTCCCATCCGTGTGGACCTCGGAACCGGGAACGGTTCAACCGCCGTTGACCCCACGACGGGTTCCCCGGTAACCGCGCCACCAGCATCCACCACGGTGCAACCGACCCCGGCCGCCCCGCATCGCCCCGAGATCCTGGCGGGGCAGCGGTTCACGCTCAGTACAACACAGGCGTTTGTCGGGGCCGCCGTCACCTTTGGCGCTTTTTACGCCGCGGTGGCCGTGCCGACCCCGATCCTGGTCTGGAGGGAAACCCACTGGGGTTACGCGTCGTGGGTGATGATTTTCGCCTTCGCGGCCTACGCCCTCGGCCTGCTGGTCGCTCTGCTTGTTGTTGGCGCGCTGTCCGACTATCTGGGGCGGCGCCCGGTCATTGTGGTGGCGCTGGTGGTCGAACTCGGCGCACTGCTCCTTTTTGTGTTTGCGCCGGACGTGCGCTGGATCATCCTCGCCCGGGTGCTGCAGGGACTTGCCACGGGGGCCGCGACGAGCGCCTTCGCGGCCACGCTCGTAGACCTCTCACCCGAGCGGCACCCGAGGCTCGGGGTGCTGTTTGGCGGCGTCATCCCCGCCGCCGGCCTCGCCACCGGCGTGCTGCTCGTTGGGGTGGCCGTTGAGGCCAACGACACCGTCAACTCCCTGCTGTTCGGGCTGCTCGCCGTTGTGCTGGTGCTCGGAATCGCCGTCACCCTCACCACCTCCGAGACGGCGCACCGTCGCCACGGGGCACTCGCCTCCCTTATTCCGCAGGTCAGCGTTCCCCCCGCCGCCCGGCGCGAATACGTGGCCGCGCTTCCGGTGGTGCTGGGCGGGTGGATGTTTTTTGGGCTGTTTATCGGGTTGGTGCCGCTGGTGCTTCGCGACTCCTTCGGAATCGACAGCAGCATCACCGCCGGGCTGATCGTCGCCCTCGCCCCGATTCTCGCGGTGGTGACAGCGCTCCTCACCAACGGCACCGAACTCGGTGCCCGACGTGCCAGCCTCGCCGGCGCCACCCTGGTACTCATCGGTTCCGTTGTGGTGGTGATCGCCCTCGCGATCGACGGCCTGGCGCTGCTGTCGATCGGAGCCGTAATCGGCGGCGGTGGTATCGGAATCTCGGTGTCCGGCGTGCTGCGCGCGATCAGCCCGCGGACCAGGCAGACCCAGCGCGCGTCCGTTTACGCGTCCATCTTCACCGCGGCGGCACTCGGTTTCGGAGTGCCCGTGGTGATCGCCGGACTGCTGGCGCCGCTCGGGCTCTCCGCCACCGTGATCGGTTTCGCTGCGCTGATAGCGGTGGTCAGCCTGATCGGCCTTGTCCTGCAGAACCGGGCAGCCGGCCGTTCGGTGCGCGGCTACCTGCTGGGTGGTCCATCACGGGCCGTGGCCCAGACATCCACCACACCGTAATGCTTACAGAGCGCGCTTGCGGCCCCATACCGCCCAGGTGACGATGGCAACCACGACGGCGACGATGGTGCCGAGCACTGTCTCGATGGCGCGGTCTGTGATGAGTTGCGAGGTGCCCATCGGATGCGCCAACTCGATCATCACGAGCGCCAGCGGGGTGACGAAGATGAGGGCGACGGCGTAATTGCGGGCAACGAACAGCTCGGCAAGGATCTGCAGCACCGCGACGATGAGGATTGCGAGCAGTCCTGACGGTTCCATCAACAGGATCAGCCAGGCCAGCCCAAGGCCAACGAACGTGCCGACCACGCGGTGGGTTCCGCGCACCAGTGAGTTCGACAGTTCAACGCCGACGAGCGGAACGATCGACGCGATGATCGCCCAGTAGGGGTGGCCAATGCCGAACCCGGTCGACAGCGATCCGGCGATCAGCGCTGCGATGCCAAAGCGCAGGACGTGGCGCACCGATCCGGGGGTGTGGAAATGCTGGCGGATACTCGGCCTCGCGGCCGTGCCCGGCGAGGTGGATGTCGCGGCGGCGCGTGTGCGGGGATGCAGCATGCTCGCCATGCCGAGCAGCAGCGCGAACACGGCCGACGCGACGCTCACCACGAGCGCGGTGACGAGGCTGCTGCCGGTGACCGGAACCGATGCCACCGCGCAGAGGGCGAAGACGGCGAACAGGGGGCCGGGCGGGTTCCAGCTGAGCACGTCGGAGATGCTGGCCACCACCGTCGCCCACACGGCGGCGACGACGATGATCACCCATTCGTGGTGGGGCAGGCCCGCCGTGAGAACGCCGAGCAGCAGCGACAGCACCATCACAACGGCGGCGCCGGTCTGGATTCTCAGGCGCGCCATCGACACCGCCTTGCGAGCGTAAATCGAGGGGAATGCACCGAATACCGCGTAGAGCGACCACTCGATGTGGCCGAGCGCGTACACCACCAGGAGGGGCACGATCATCGAGATACCCACCCGGATCGCTGGCCGGTGGGCGCCGGCGTGCTCGCCGAAATGGAGAAGGCTGCGCGACCAGGAGGCGAGGGGGTGGGGTGATGACACGACGAGGATCCGATTCGAAGAGAGGCGCCGCGGCGTTCAGCGGGGCAAGGTGGGAGCCATCAACAACATTGGCGGGCCCGAAAAGTATTTTACAGGTAAAATAGTTGAATGCAGCACCCCAATCCCCAAAGCGACCCTCGCGACTCCCGAGACTCGAGCGACTCGATTGACGACCTGCGCGCGGCCTGGGCCGCGACCCGGCCCGACCTCGACACCTCCCCGGCGGCCACCATCGGGCGGATCCTGCGCTCCTCCCGCCACCTCACGATCCTCAGCGACGAGAAGCTGGAGAAATTTGGGATGTCTCGCGGGGAGTTCGACGTGCTCTCGGCGCTGCGCCGGTCGGCGACCGCGCTCACCCCCACCGACCTGGCGCGCCAGCTGGTGACGTCAAATGCCTCCATCACCAAGCGAATGGTGCAGCTGGAGAAACTCGGCTTTGCCGTGCGGTCGCGCGGCGGGGCCGACCGTCGGGTGGTGCAGGTCAGCCTGACGGATGCCGGCCGTGCGAGCATCGACGAGGCGCTGCCGGCGCAGCTCGACTTCGAACGCTCGGTCGAAGCCGTGCTGGTACCCGCCGACCGCGCCGAACTGCAGCGCATCCTGCGAATTCTGCTCGGCGAACTGGAAAGCCGGGCCTGACGGGCACTTCGCGTTAATTGGCCTCGAAAAGGCTTTGACTTCGAGAACTAGTCATGCCAGAGTACTCAGGTGACATCGGTTCACCCTTGCCGGCAGCCCACTCGGATTGCCTCCAACAGTGGCCTCGCGCACGGCTCCCGTCGCTGATCACCAGCGGCGACGTGCCAGTCCCGCTTCATCCCCCCGCTCCACCCCGCCGACGCCGGCGCGAAAGGTTTTGTTATGTCCGATGCCACCCGTGCCACTTCCGCGGCGCCCACGGTTCCCGTAGTCCCGCGCAAGTCGTGGCAGGCACTGATCGTCCTGCTGCTCGGAATGTTTATCGCGCTGCTTGACACCACCATCCTCAACGTCGCCCTCCCCACCATCCGCACCACCCTCGACGCGTCCGAGTCGACGCTGTCCTGGATCATCTCCGGTTACGCCCTCGCCTTCGGCCTCGCGCTCATTCCGGCCGGCCGCATCGGTGACCGGATCGGCCACAAGTGGATCTACTTCTCCGGCGTCGCGCTCTTCACCGTAGCCAGCCTCGCCTGCGGACTCGCTCAGGACGACACCCAGCTGGTCATCGCCCGCATTGTGCAGGGCCTCGCCGGCGGTATGTTCGTGCCGGCCGTCACCGCGTTCATCCAACTGCTGTTCCCGCCGCAGGTGCGCGGCAAGGCGTTTGCGATCATGGGTGCCGTCATCGGAGTGTCCTCCGCGCTCGGCCCCATCGTTGGTGGCCTGATCATCCAGGCCTTCGGTGACACCAACGGCTGGCGGCTGGTGTTTTTCGTCAACCTGCCGATCGGCGTGATCACCCTCATCGCCGCCGCCATCCTGCTGCCCAAGCGCAGCGAGGTTGGTACCCCAGCGGCCACCGGAAAGGCCGGGCTCGACTGGATCGGCTTGTTCCTTGTCTCCGCGTCACTGATTGCCCTGCTTGTGCCCCTCATCCAGGGTGAGGACGAGGGCTGGCCGCTGTGGACCTACCTTTCCCTCGCCGGCGGTGTGATCCTGATGGTGCTATTTGGCCTGTGGGAGGTTGCCTACACGAAGCGCGGCAACAGCCCCCTGGTGCCGCCGCGCCTGTTCAGCCACCCCGCCTTCACCGGCGGTGTGATCCTCGCCCTCGTCTACTTCGCGGCCTTCACG
Source organism: Glaciihabitans sp. (assembly GCA_025463465.1). Taxonomy (GTDB): domain Bacteria; phylum Actinomycetota; class Actinomycetes; order Actinomycetales; family Microbacteriaceae; genus Glaciihabitans. The sequence continues at coordinate 14,976 of JAODAO010000312.1, forward strand.
AGCATCTTCTTCACCATCTCGCTCCTCTGGCAGAGTGGCCTCGGTCACACCGCGCTCGAGTCCGGTGCCGTCGCCATTCCGTTCGCCGTCGGTGGCATCGTCGGTTCCGCGCTCAGCAACCGGCTCGCGGCCAAGCTCGGCCGCAACGTGCTGGTCCTCGGCACCGCACTGCTGGCCATCAGCCTGACCTGGACCTGGCTGATCCTGCTCACCACCAACGCCGCCGACCTGACCAACTGGCTGCTGCTTGCCCCGCTGCTCGTCGGCGGATTCGGTAACGGCCTCTTCATCGCCCCGAACGCCCAGTTCATTGTCGCGACCGTCAACCGCGAGGAAGCCGGAGCGGCCAGCGCGGTCATCTCCGCCGTGCAGCGCATCGGCAGCGCGGTCGGAATCGCCATCATCGGCAGCGTCCTGTTCGGCAACATCGTCATCACCGGCAACACCCCCGAGGCCGTCGCGACGGGATTCACCCACGCAGCGGCCGCCGCGATGCTGGTCAGCGCGATCTTCGCGGTCGCCGCCTTCCTGCTCGTGTTCGCCCTGCCCAAGCAGGTTCCGAGCCGCGGTGCAGCACCCCAGAAACAGCAGCACTAACACGCGTCCCCGTAAGGCAGACATCCCCCACCGCGTGTATCACGTGAGGTGGGGGATGCCGCGTTAACGGTCGGGTATGCGCCGTTAGATCAATCCGGGTCGACGGATGCTGTCCGCGCCGCCATCGACGAAGATGATCTGTCCGGTGGTGTTCGTGTTCTCGGCGCTGACCAGCCATGCCAGCAGGTTCGCCGGCGCCTCGGGGGGAGCCGCCGGGCCGTTCAGGGGTGACGGTGCGCCCGCATCCAGGGCGGCGCGACCCTCAGCGCTGGACAGGGCATCACCGATCATCGGGGTGGCGATGACCCCGGGGGCGATCGCGTTCAGGGGGATGGATGCACCGGCCCAGGTCTCCGTGGGAGCGTTCGCCCGCAGCCAGAGGGCAATCGCGCGCTTCGAGGAGTTGTAGATCGTGTTGCTCGCGCCATTCAATTTCTGCCCGGCGATGGCGGTGGCCCGCGCGATCGCCGTCGGTTCGTCGTTCGCGACCAATGCGGCGAGCAGCTCGTCGTCGACGGGTTCAATGGCGGCCAGCGAGGCCACGAGGGCCGCGCGGGGTGCGTCGGACTTCAGTAGCAGCGGACGCAGTCCCTCGAGGGTGGCAAGCGCGCCGAAATAGTTCACTCCGACGGTGGCGGGAATTGGGGCGGCGAGGCCGGCGACGGCGACAACACCGTCGAGCACTCCACCACTCTTCTGCATAGCCTGCGCCACGAGGTCGGCGCGCCCCTGTTCGGTGGTCAGGTCGACCGTGATGTCGGCATCACGAATATCGACGCCGAAGACCGTGTTGCCGTCCCGGCGCAGGCGCTCGGTGAGCGCTTTGCCAATTCCGGACGCTGAACCGGTAACAACGTAGGTCCTCGGGGTTGTGGTGCTGGGAGCTGTGGTGCTGGGCATCGTGTTCCTTCTGCTTCATTGCATGACCCGGCAATCACCGGGAGGTATAGGGGAAAAGTGCGGGAGAAAGAGTGCGGGCGATCGCTCAGCTAATCGCCGGGAACTAGCCAGGTGGGCATCAGTGCCACCAGTCGACGCACCATTTCTTCCGTCGGGGGGATGTCGCTGCTCCGCATCCAGCGCACCACGAGCGACATTGTTCCGCTGGCGATGAAGAGGGCAGCATCCTCCACGTCGACATCCACCGGCACGTTCGGCATCACGGCGGTGGTCTGGGACACGTGCAGGGCGAACTCCTCAACCGCGGCCTCGTAGGCGCGGGAACTCTGCGGCAAGCCGAGCACACCCAGGTAGAGAGCGCGGTGCTCGAGCACGTGCTCCACCATGCGGGTAATGCCGATGCGGGATGCTTTGCCGGGGCTGGCAGCGCTGGTGCGGCGCAACTCGAGGTCCGAGGTGCTGATCTCGGTGAAGGAGTCGCGCAGGATGCTCATCGCGAGTTCGTCCAGCCCGGAGAAGTGGGTATAGAACGCGCTTCGGCTGATCCCGGCCTGCCGCACAACGTCACTCACCGTGACGGCGGTGTTTCCTCGTGCACCAGCGTTCGTGTGGACGAGTTCGGTGACGGCGGCGACGATCGCCTGTCGGGTGCGGGCCACCTTCGTATCGGAAGACTGTCCCATGGCAAGGCGAACCCCGTCGATCGGCTGGCTCTGGAGGAGGGGCGGCTCTTGCGCTGCGCTGCGAGGCATACGACGAGCATACTCCGAAATGGACAGGTGTCTATTTCGGAGCGTCACCCAAACGCGGTCTCGCGTGCAGCGTCCAGCTACGGGGGAGCACAATGGTAGGGCGCCGGATCTGCGGCGCTCTGAGGAGACCCGAATGACCAGCTTCATCGCCGAGACCACCCCGCAGCACCCGATCGGTTCAGGCTTCGGCGCGAACAGCACCGCGGCCGATGTCATCGCCGGTCGCGACCTCACCGGAACCCACGTCATCGTCACCGGTGGTTACTCGGGCCTCGGCCTTGAGGTGACCCGTGCGCTGGTTGGTGCCGGCGCGTCGGTGACCGTTCCGGCACGCCGCCCCGAGCACGCCCGCGACGTTCTTGACGGTGAAGGCCTCTCCGGGGTCGAGGTGGACGAGCTGGACCTCGCTGACCTGGCCAGCGTCGCCGCTTTCGCCAAGCGCTACCTCGATTCCGGTCGCTCGCTGGGCATCCTCATCAACAACGCCGCGATTATGGCCGCCCCATTGACGCGGGTCGGACCGGACCAGTCCTGGGAGTCCCAGTTCGCCACCAACCACCTCGGCCACTACGCCCTGACCAACTACCTCTGGCCAGCGCTGGCCGCACACGGAGGTGCCCGCGTGGTCGAGCTGTCCTCCACCGGCCACAAGATGTCGCCGATCCGCTTCGACGACCTGAACTTCACCTCGGGCGACGCCGGCGGCGATAGCGCTTACGACAAGTGGGTCGCTTACGGCCAGGCCAAAACGGCCAACAGCCTGTTCGCCATCCAGCTCGACATTCTCGGCCAGGAAGCAGGGGTACGTGCATTTGCCGTGCACCCCGGCGGCATCATGACTCCGCTCCAGCGCCACCTCGGCCGCGAGGAAATGATCGCTTCGGGCTGGATGGACGAGGCAGGCAACGTCAACTCCCGTTTCAAGTCCGTCGAGCAGGGAGCGGCCACCACCGTCTGGGCGGCGACGTCACCGCAGCTGGCTGGCAAGGGTGGCGTGTACTGCGAGGACTGCGATATCGCCGAAGTCACCGTGCCGGGCTCGCCCACCGAACGCATCAGCGGCGTCAACGCGCACGCCATCGACCGCGAGGCGGCGGCCCGGCTGTGGGCGGTGTCGGCCGAACTCACCGGCGTCAACGCCTTCGCCTGAGCAACCTCCCTCCCCTATCAACCCCCGTCACATCAATCCCGTGTCGTCTCCCAAGACATCCCCCGCCGCATCGCTGGTCCGTCGCCTTCGTACGGCGCTGGTCGGCGACGACCAGACAATTAGCCTGCCGTCGCGGGTGATGCCGACCGTGATGGCACTTCGGGGGTCCAAAAGCACCTACCTCTCCGCCGAGGCGACCCTGGCGCAGGCGCGGCAGCTCCAGGTTCGGCCGGTCAGCTTTGCCCCGCCCCAAAGCCTCGACAAGCAGGTGGATGTCTCCCTCGAGCGCATCAACGGCTGGCCGGTCTACACGGTTTCGCCTCGCGGCTCCGCCACACAACGACGCGGCTCGTCGCACCAGGTGCTCTACCTGCATGGTGGCTCCTGGATCCACGAAATCTCTCCGTTTCACTGGCGCTTCATCGCGGCGCTCACCGTGGATACCGGCGCCACCTTCACCGTGCCGATCTACCCACTGGCACCGCTTGGCACGGCGGCAACCGTTGTTCCGGCCGTGGGCGCCCTCGCCGCCGCCCTTATCGCAGACGGGGGTGCTGACAGCGTCACCCTGATGGGCGACTCGGCCGGCGGCACCATCGCCCTCGCCGCGGCCCAACACCTGCGGGACTCCGGCTCGCCAGCGCCGCGTCGCATCATCCTGCTGTCACCGGCGGTTGACCTCACTTTCAGTGATCCGCGCATCGCGGAACTGGCGGACTCCGACCCGTGGCTGGCCACCCCGGGGCTCCGCGCGACCGCGGACCTCTGGCGGGGCGACCTGCCGTTAACCGATCCGCTGGTCAGCCCGCTGTTCGGGGACCTTGCCGGGCTTTCGCCAATCGCGGTGCTCAGCGGCACCAGGGACATTCTCAACGCCGACGCCCGCGCCCTCCAGCGTGCGCTGCAGCACACGGCAACGGTCGACCTGATCGAGAGGGACGGACTGCTGCACGTCTACCCGTTGCTACCTATTCCGGAGGCGGCCGAGGCCCGTCGCAGCATCGGGGCGCTGCTCGCACCCTAAACCGCTCACCGGTCCCTCCTGCCGGGTGTCATTCCCCTCCCCTGAATTCACCTGGGTTAGGAACAAAACGTGCGTGTTTCGACTGAACCTAGAGGACCATCTAGAAGAGGGAGCCTCGTGGCGTCAGGCAGTACGGAACCAACCAGCTCATGGTCCTGGGCGACCCGCCTGGTTGTCCTGTCCGCGGCGGCGGCCATCGCCGTCAGCGTGATTTACCTGCCGCAGTCGCTGCTGACCAGCATGGCTGCCTCTCTGGGGGTCGAGCCAGGCATCGCCAGCCTCATCGCTACCGCGGTGCAGACCGGTTATGCGATCGGCATCTTTTTCCTGGTGCCGCTGGCGGACCGGTTCCAGCCGCGTCGGCAGATCACCCTGCAGGTGATCCTGCTCAGCCTCGCCCTGCTGGTGTCGGCGGTTATGCCCGAGGTGATCAGCGTCGCGATCGGCTTTTTGATTGTGGGCCTCGTTGCCAACATCGCCCAACTGATCATCCCCACCGCCGGGGCGCTCGCGCCGGCCGGTAAACGCGGCAGCACCACCAGCTCACTCGTCGGCTCAATCCTGATCGGCATTTTCGGCGGGCGGGTGGTCGCGAGCCTGCTGGTGGAAAGTATCGGATGGCGCTGGGTCGTCGTGATCTTCGCCGTTTTGGTAATCGCGACGCTGCCATTTCTGCGCAGGGCCCTCGTCGGAGACATCCCCCTGAGCGGCCGCGACACACGTTACGGCGCGCTGCTCGTGTCCACCCTCGGGCAGGTGCGCAGCAACCCGATCCTGATGCAGTCGGCCGTGCTGCAGTTTTTTGTGTTTGCCACGTTCAACTCGGTCTGGACGGTGGTGGTGCTGCACCTCACCGCGGCGCCCTTTAACTGGAGTGTGCTGCAGGCTGGCCTGTTTGGTCTGGTGGGGCTGGCGGCTGGCATCGTCACGCCGTTCGGTGGCCGCTTTATCGACCGGTTCGGGGCGATGAGGGTGAACGGGGTGTTCCTGGCCCTGATGCTGGTCGCGGCGGGCGCGATTGTGCTGGACTCCGGGCAGCTGTGGTGGTTTGGTATCACCCTGTTTGTGCTGACGTGGGCGAACCAGACGGTGCAGTCGTCAACGCAGAGCAGGGTGCTGTCCTCGAACAAGCGCGGAGCCGCGCAGGCCAACACCATCTTTATGGTCGGGGTGTTCCTGGGTGGATCGGCGGGTGCGTTCCTCGGCCCGATTGCCTTTGCTGCTGGGGGGATGCGCCAGGTCGCAGTGCAGGCCGTGATCTTTGTGCTGCTCGCGAGCCTGGTCTGGTTCATTTCTTATCGCTACGAGCGGCGTCACAGCCGTGCGCTGTGAGTGAATGACTTGCGATTCGGTGCCGTCACTGCATAGTCTGGTAGTACCCCCGGGGGGTACTAGTTCGAGGTTGTCCGAATCGGTAGTTGCCCGGCAGCATCACCGCTAGGAGCCCAACAATGTCTAATGAATCGGTGTCGTCCGCAGAAGCTGCGTTCGCTGCGCCCGCAACGACCGCAGCTACGCTCGCCACCTACTCGGTCGTCGGAATGACCTGCGCCCACTGTGTTGCCAGCGTCACCGAGGAACTCAGTGAATTGCCCGCCGTGACCGCCGTCGCCGTTGACCTCAACGTGGGCGGCGAATCGAGCGTTACCGTCACCAGTTCGGCACCCCTCAGTGAGGATGACGTACGCGCCGCAATCACCGAGGCGGGATACGAACTGGCCGCCACCCGCCGATGAGCAACACCGTTGGCAACACCGCCGAGCGCAACATCGCCGATCGCAACACCGCCGAGCGCGACATCGAGCTCGACATCGGGGGTATGACCTGCGCGTCCTGCGCCACCCGGGTGGCGCGCAAGCTCAACAAGCTCGAGGGTGTCTCGGCGAGCGTCAACTATGCGACGGAGAAGGCGCGGGTGAGCGTTCCTGCCGGTATCGATGCGGACGCCCTCATCGCCACGGTCGAGACCGCCGGCTACACCGCTGCCCTGCCACCCGAGCGCATCGCGGGGGTGTCGACGGAGCCCGTCGACGCGACATCCACCCTGCGCCGCCGGCTTGTTATCACCACTGTGCTGGCTCTGCCGGTTGTGCTGCTCTCGATGATCCCCGCCCTGCAGTTCGATTACTGGCAGTGGGTCGCGCTTGTTGTGGCGACGCCCGTTGTGACGTGGGGGGCCTGGCCCTTCCACCGCGCCGCTGCGATCAACGCCCGGCATGGCGGTACAACCATGGACACGCTGATCAGCCTGGGGGTGATCGCCGCGTTTGGTTGGTCGCTGTACGCCCTCGTGTTCGGAGATGCCGGGATGAGGGGGATGAAGATGACCTTTGCCCTTATCACCGAGCCTGGCGGTGGTGCGCACGACATCTATCTCGAGGTCGCCACCGCCGTGACCGTGTTCATCCTCGCCGGTCGTTACGTGGAAGCGCGCGCCAAGCGGGATTCCAGCGCCGCCCTTCGTGCCCTGCTTGAACTCGGAGCCAAGGACGCCGCTGTCCTGCGTGATGGCGCCGAGGTGATGGTGCCGATCGCCGAACTCGTTGTCGGGGAACGCTTTGTGGTGCGCCCCGGAGAGAAGGTTGCCACCGACGGGCTTGTACTCGAAGGCACATCCGCCATCGACGCCAGCATGTTGACCGGCGAATCGGCGCCCGTTGAGACCACCGTCGGCGACCGGGTTGTCGGCGCCACCCTGAACACCGGGGGTCGGCTGGTCGTTGAGGTCACCCGTGTTGGAGCCGACACCGAACTGGCTCGCCTAGGGCGCCTTGTCGAAGATGCTCAGACCGGCAAGGCCGCGGTCCAGCGCCTCGCGGACCGGGTGTCCGCGGTGTTTGTGCCGGTCGTCATCGCCCTCGCAATCCTCACATTCGCAGGCTGGGCCCTCATCGGCGGTGACCTCGAAATCGCCTTCACCGCCGCAATTGCCACATTGATCGTCGCCTGCCCGTGCGCGCTCGGCCTGGCCACTCCCACCGCGCTTCTTGTTGGTACAAGCCGCGGCGCCCAGCTTGGGCTGCTGATCCGCGGCCCTGAAGTGCTCGAAAGTACCCGCCGCGTCACAACCGTTGTGCTCGATAAAACGGGCACCCTCACCACCGGCGACATGACCGTACTCGGACTGGTCACGGTCGATGGTGTGCAGCACGGAACCGAGGCCGGGCGCATCCTGCTGCGCCTCGCCGCCCACGCCGAGTCAGGGTCGGAGCATCCCCTCGCCCGCGCCATCGTCACCGCCGCCCGCGAGGCCGGCCTCGACGTTCCCGGCACTGGGCGTCGTGCGGTGGAACGGTCAGAAGTATCCACCACTTCTGACGCGTCTAATGCGTCTACTGCGTCTCACGCGTCCGCCGTCGTTTTCTCCGGTGTCACCTCGTCGGTGGATGCCCCGGCGATTGCCCCCTCGGACTTCTCAGCCAGCGTCGGTGCGGGAGTGCAGGCGATAGTTGACGGCGACCTCGTAGTTGTAGGCCGCGCCAGCTGGCTCACGGAAAACTGGGCCATCACCATTCCCGCGTCCCTCGCCGCAAAACTTTCGGAGGCCGAGCGGCGCGGCGAGACCGCCGTGCTGGTCGCCGCCAGTGGCACCGTGCTCGGAATGATCCGTGTCGGCGATCACCTCAAGACCTCCAGCAAAGAAGCCGTAGAGAACTTCACGGCCGCTGGACTCCGTGTCATTCTGCTGACCGGTGATAACGCCGGGGCGGCCAAGGCGACAGCCGCAGCAGCGGGTATTTCAGACGTGCGATCTAGCATCACCCCGGCCGGAAAGCTGGACACCATCCGCACCCTTCAGGGTGGGGGAGAAATCGTCGCTATGGTGGGCGACGGGGTGAACGACGCGGCAGCGCTCGCGGCAGCAGACCTTGGCATTGCCATGGGGGCGGGTACCGACGCGGCAATCGCCGCCAGCGACATCACCGTGATGAGCAGTGACCTGCTCGCCGTGGGGGATGCCATGTCGCTCGCCCGGCGCACTCTTGGCACCATCAAAAGCAACCTGTTCTGGGCTTTCGCCTATAACGTCGCCGCGATTCCCATCGCGATGGCCGGGTTGCTCAACCCGCTGGTGGCCGGAGCCGCGATGGCACTGTCATCCGTGTTTGTCGTCAGCAACAGCCTGCGCCTGCGAGGGTTCCGAACCTCACACCGCTGAATCGCCCCCGACCTCGGCGCCACCTGACCCCATCCAATGGGTAGCCGGGCGGCAACGAGATTGCCGGATGAGGCTGGTTACGCCACGATCTCGGCCAGCGGCACCATAACCGCACGGGCGATCACATGGTTGAGCATGTTAAACGCGAGGAACGTCGGGGTCGCATCGACGGGAACCTCAATGGTCTCCACGTCCAGGGCGTGCACAACAACGAAGTAGCGGTGCACACCATGACCGGCGGGAGGCGCTGCGCCGATGAAAGCGGGCATCCGGGCGTCGTTGGGCAACTGATA
>JAODAO010000404.1 GCA_025463465.1 Glaciihabitans sp.
GAAGCTGATCCCCGTGATCGGCGCCCCCGCCTTGCTCGGCCGGCGCCCCTGGCCGATCATCGCAGGTTCGGTCACCGCCTTCGCCCTGCTCTACGTTCCCTACGTGCTCGCCAGCGGTGGTGGGGTGCTCGGCTTTTTGCCCACCTACTTCGGTGAGGAGGGCTACGGTTCCGGGAGGCGTTTTGTGCTGCTGTCGCTGATCGCGCCGGGCGCCGCTTCCACGGTGCTCGCCGTGCTGCTGATCGGCGTAACCGGTGCGATGGTGTGGTGGAAGTCCACCCCGGCGAACCCGTGGGTCGGCCAGGTGGTGATGATCGGCACAACACTGCTGATCCTCACCCCGCGCTACGCCTGGTATGCCCTGCTGCTGGTGCCGATGATCGCCATGGCCGGCCGCTGGGAATGGCTCGCCGTGCCCCTTGCACTCACGGTGCGCCTGCTGATCGGCGACCCCACCGTTGGCCGGGTCGCCATCGCGGTGGCGATCGTCTTTATCATCGTGGTGTCACTGAAACGGGCCGGCCCTGGCGTGCTCGGCAGAATTGGGGCCCTGCCCGCCGAGGCATGGCATGACTTCCGATCGCTGCGCATCGGCCGGGCGTCACAACATCCCCCGGCCACCGGCGAGCACTGAGCCCAGCGAGCACTGACCACAGCATTCATCCACTGCCGCGGGTCAGGCAACCCCCATCGGTCGCACAAACGGGCGGACTACGATCGCCATATCCGGTTCGGATTTAGCACGAACCCGCTACCGGATCACCCGTGAAGCCCACGCGCGCACAACCGCGCATTGCGAAGGAGACAGCGACCATGGCAGACAGCCCTGAGGCCGACCCCACCATTTTTGTGTTGTTCGGCGCGACCGGCGACCTGGCCAAGCGGATGGTTATTCCCGCGTTCTACCAGCTTGCCCAGCACGGCCTGCTGCCCGAAAAATGGATCCTCATCGGAAACGGCCGGGGGGATGTCTCGCACGAGGACTTCGTTGGCCACGTGCACGATGTGCTTGAGGAATTCGGCCCGAAGCCCGACGACGGCCCCTGGGATCAGTTCAGCGCGCAGCTGCGCTTCGCCGGTGGCGGCTTCGAAAAGTCCGACCCCGGAACCCTGCTCGACGTGCTCGAGGAGGCGAAGAAGGAGCTGGGCGAGGACGCCCGCTACGTGCACTACCTGGCGATCCCGCCGACGGCGTTTATCACCATCACCGAGGGCCTCGGCGAGCACAAGCTGACCGAGAACGCGCGGGTCGTTTACGAGAAGCCATTCGGCACCTCGCCCGAGAAGTTCCGCGAGCTGGATGCGGCGGTGCACAAGGTACTCGACGAGCAGCAGGTGTTTCGCATCGACCACTTCCTCGGCAAGGAGGGCACCCAGAACCTGCATGCCCTGCGCTTCGGCAACGGGCTGTTCGACGGGGTCTGGAACAACCGACACATCCGTTCTGTACAGATCGACGTTCCCGAGACACTCGACATCGCCGACCGCGCCGAGTTCTACGACGAGACCGGCGCGTTCCTCGACATGATCGTCACCCACCTGTTCCAGGTCGCCGCTGAGGTGGCCATGGAACCGCCGGTGTCGATGAAGGCGGAGGACCTGCAGGCCGCCCGCGAGTCGGTGATCGCCGCGTTCCGCCCGCTCGCCAAGGAGGATGTGGTGTTCGGCCAGTTCGATGGTTACACCGACACCGAGGGTGTGGCAGAGGATTCAACCACCGACACGTTCGTCGCGGCGAAGCTGTGGATCGACACCGACCGCTGGCACGGCGTTCCGTTCCTGCTGCGCACCGGCAAGCAGCTGGCGCAGAGCGCCCAGCGGGTGAGCCTGATCTTCCAGCAGCCTGAGGATGGGCCGCTCAGTTCATCCACCCCGACCCTCGGCAACGTTCTCTCCATCGACGTGAGCGGATCCGGCTCGATCGACCTGCGGGTGGTGGTGAAGGCACCCGGCGCGGAGTTCGAGCTCACCACCGGCGACACCGCCCTGCCGCTGGCCGAGGTGGATGACGCCGACCCGCTTCCCCCCTACGTGAAGCTGATCAACGACGTTATCCTCGGGGACCGCTCGCTGTTCACCCGCCCGGACGGCCTCGAGCAGGCGTGGGATGCGATCACCCCGATCCTCAACGACCCGCCGAAGCCGCTCCCCTACGCGCGTGGCTCGTGGGGCCCCGAGGCCGCAGACGACCTCGCCGGCACCGATGGCTGGTTGCTGAAGGGCTAGCACTCCAGCCGCAGCAAGTCGCCGAGCAGCGCGATGAAGTAGTCGCGGTTGGTGTCGGTGACAAGGGGGAACGTCGGCAGGGAATGGGTGTCCGTCAGGCGAAACGTTTTTGTGTAGGCGTTCCAGCTGATGCCACCCGGGTCGATTTTGGTGCGGTCGGTACGGTCGAGCGGTTCCATCAGGTCGCGTGAGTAGACGGCGGCGTCGGTGACGGCGATGCCGTAGCTGCCAGCGAGGGTACCGCTCACGAGGGCGAACTGCAGGCTCTCGCCGTGGCCGAACTTCCACTTCGCCGACAGCTTCGCCAGCTTTTTCGCGTCGGCCGGCCGGCCGGGCAGGAGAAAGTCGCCGGACATCGTGCTGGCGGTGATGCGCGCTGCGACCGTTTCACGGCCCGGCTGCGCCGTGGGGGTCGAATCGAGCGGGCCATCGGGGTCGGCTGATTGGAACGCGACGACGTTGTGCAGGATGCTCGACAGCAACACCGCGGCGTCCAGCGCTCCACGCTCGGGGAAAAGCCGCTTAGCCGGGGCGAGATCCAGCGTGGTGCCACCGATGCTGAGCACGTTTTCCGTGGCGGTGACCACAGGATCCGGCATTCCCACCAGGTCCCCCAGTGGGATCGCGGTGCGGGTGCCGGCGACATCGCGGATGTAGAGGGTGCGGTCGGTGAGAACCACCCCGTTCGAGGTGCGGCGCAGGAACAGGTCGATCGAGTGGAACCCCCAGTAGAGCACCGGCACCTCTCCGTCGAATCGACGTTCCGCGAGGTGGATCTCGGTCACCGCCCGCCAGAACACCGTCGCGGCGTCGTCCCAGGCGGAGTGATCGGCCTGGTTCGGCAGGAAGATAAACGTCTGCATTGCTTTGGGGGCGACGGCGGTGTCCATCTGGACGATGTCCCGGAGCCGGCTGAAACGGGCCCGCATCGCCGGGGGCAGCGCTTCGAGGTAGTCGGGCAATCCGTTGCTGGCCTTCATCGTGTCCCCTGGTTCGACGGTGAGCTACTAGAAGTGAGGATAAAGCACGTTCTTGTGTGCCCGGTGAAAACATCCCTCTTGCCGGTGTACGCCGCGGTGATAAAACCGGACGTCGCCCCTAGTAGTCGTAGGCGACAGAGCACGTCTGCTGGTCGGCCGTGACACCGCGAACGCCGCTGAGGACCTCGGACTCAGCAGTCAGGGCGGGATCAGTCAGCACCGGATCAGTCAGTGCCGGATCGGTAGCGGCGGGGTCGGGAACGACCGGGGTCTCCGTTACCGGGGTTTCCACGGGCACGGCCGGATCGATCTCGAGGCCGTTGCCCAAAGCGGAGGAGTCCAGGGTGAATTTCTCGTCGTTCTGGATCTTCTCCATCAGCGTCTCGGCGAGGCGAGGCGCCGGGATGAGTTTGTTCACGTCGTTGGGGTTCTCGAGCACCGGATAGGTGACGAAAGTGAGGTTTTCAAGGTCAACGTCCTTGAGCGAGATGGCCATGCTCACCATGGTGTTCAGGTCGGCCAGCGACGTGGACAGGTTGACGTGTTCAGCGGCTGCGGTCGCCAGTTTGGCGAGCTTCGACACGTCGGTGAGGGTCTGGTTGCTTTTCATCACCCGCATCAACGAAGACATGTAGGCCTGCTGGGAGGAGATGCGGGACAGGTCGCCGCCGTCGCCGACGCCGTGCCGGCTGCGCAGGTAGGCGAGCGCCTGCTGGCCGGAGACGACGCTCGTGCCGGCGGGGAGGTCGAGGCCAGAGTACGGGTCGAAGATGGCGGTGTTCAGGCAGATGGGTACCCCACCAACGGCGTCGCTCATGGCGACGGTTCCCTCGAAGGTGAAGACGGCGGCGTAGGGGATACTGAGGCCGGTGATCTCCTCGATGGTCGCCTTGACGCAGCCGAGGCCACCCCGGCCGAACGCCGCGTTGAGGGGCTGGGCGGACACCGCCCCGTAGACGGTGCCTGAGTCGGGGTCGACACAGCGCGGCTGCGGGATCACGAGGTCGCGCGGCAGGCTGAGCACCGTGGCGCTCAGGTGGTCGGCGGAGACGTGAACAACGATGTTGACGTCGTTAAGGGTGCCCTCGCGGTCGCCGAATGCCTCGGCCTGCTCCGGGTCGTTGTCTGCGCCGACGGCGAGGATGTTGAAGCCGCCCTCGAATGCGCCGATGGTGGGTGGGGAAACGGGGATGTCCTCCACCACGCCGTTGGAGATGTCGACGGCATTGGAGGTGACCGTCTCACCGATCTGCCAGACGAAGGCGGAGGCGACGGAGGCGCCGCTGGCGAGCACAACAACGAGAGTGATCGCGATGCCGCGAAAGATGGGCAGCAGCCGGGAATACCAGTGCGGCCGACGCCGGTGGTGCACCAGCGTCGACGCGCTTGCCTGGCGTCGCGCAACGCCAGGGCGCGCCGCTATCCCCGAATCGTGACTCATCGAATTTGTCTCATGTTGAGATATTGATAGCACATACCCCGTTACAGCGGCGTTTCGCAGCCCCGAACGGTGTCAACGAGGTCATTTCTCACCCCGCGCGGTCGGAACCTGGGAGCCAAAGCGGCGTAGCCGGATGACCACGTATAGCACCGTCACCGCCACCATCCACACGACCAGGACCACAAACGGCTCCGCGTGCACGTGCGCGGGAAAGTAGGTGAGATCACGCACCGCGCTGACGGTCACCCCGGTGGGCAGCCAGCGGCCCACAAACTCGTAGAACGGTGGAAGCAGCTGGCTGGCAACCGGGCCACCCGACGAGGGGTTGCTCAGCAACACAAACAGCAGCCAGGTGGGCAGCATGGCCCATTTGGCCCCGAACATCACCCGGAACAGGGCGTAGGTGTGACCGGCGGTGAGCATGGCGGCGGACAGCACCAGCCACACCGGGACCAGGGGAAGCGGTGCGACCTGGAGCAGCGGACCGACGGTGAGGGTCACCAACAGGCCTCCCACTAACGCGCGGATGAGGTCCCAGATAAGGTTGCGCGCCAGCGACAGGCCTCCGGCATTGACCCGCAACTGCACGGCCCCGGAGAAGCCGGTGATGATCGCGGCGAGGGAAACGTAGAAAGAAGACAGCCCGGCCGCGTCCGATGCCGGAAGCGGATGGCTGTCCGTGACGGTTACCGCGAGGTCGCGGCTGCTGCCCCAGCGCACGGCATCGGCCTGCAAAAGTCGTGCCACCGAGGATCCCGACGCGGAGGAGATGTAGAGGTCGAGGGTGTCCGGCCCGGTGCTGACGATGACCGCGAGGATGTCCTGCTCGCCGAGGGCCGTGAGGGCCGCGCCCCGCGAGTTGTATGGGGCCAGGTCGAGCGAGGTGCCGTCGGTGCCGCCGAGCACCTTCTCGATACTGGCGAGGTCGGCGGCGGAGCCGACCACCCCCACGGGCACCCCGTGCGCGGTGGGGCTGCCGAAGGCGAGGCTGTAGGAGGCGGCGAACAGTGCCGCGCAGATGCTGACGATGATCGTGACGATCAGAGCGGGAAAGTTGGGGCTGCCCCGAAACCGTCCCCACCGTTCGATGTAACGGCGCTGGGCGCCGACCGCGGCGGTTGCACCGATGCGATGCGTCGCTGTTGGCGCGGTGGCTGGGCTCTGATCGGCATCCATAATCCCTTATTCTGCGCGGTCAGGCGGCAATTGGGCAGCGGGCCGGGTCGATCGGGTTGTCTGGACGTTTGCTGGGATATGTCACGGAATGGTCACGGAAACAATCCATTCCAATCCGATTTCCCTCCCCCGCCGAACTCCTATTACCTCCGAGAGATGCACCACCTGCAGAACACCGCACCTAAACGTTGCACCACACCTTCGCACCATCCGAAGCACCACCAACCAGTTGTAAGGAAGCACACCATGCGTAATTTCACCAAGCTCGCCGTCAGCCTCACCACCGCCGGTATCCTCGTCGCCGGCCTCGCCGCCTGCTCCTCCACCGACAACGCCAGCGACACCCCGTCATCCTCGACATCGTCGTCATCTTCCTCGACGCCGTCCGAGTCCGCCACCCCGACCCCGGTCGCCTCGATCCCGGCCCTCGACGGTGTTGACACCCAGGTCACCCTCGACGCCGGCTTCCTCGAAGCCCTCACCACCCTCGGCCTGACCCCCGGCGTTCTCGGCACCGCGACGCTCTCCGACGCCGGAGTGCTCGCCTTCCCGATCACCGGCGGCAACGTGGACTACTACGACCCCGCCGCCTCCTACCGCCCCTACGTCCAGGGCGAGATCGACCACGACGGCTCCGGCATCAGCCTCACCGCCGGCGACACCGTTGTTGAACTGACCGACTTCCGCATCGATCCCGGAACCAGCCAGCTCTTCGGCACCGTCACCGCCAACGGCACCGAGGT
>JAODAO010000415.1 GCA_025463465.1 Glaciihabitans sp.
ACCCGTTGCGGCGGACCAGAAGCTAGCGATGCGGTAGGGGTCGACCGCATCAAAGGTGATGTGCCTGATTTTGACGCTCATGATCGTCAATATTCCACGCCCCGGTGCAGACTCACAACAGAGTCGATGGCTCGAGGCGAAATACAGGCGAGCAGCCAGCAG
The DNA here is from genome assembly GCA_025463465.1 of Glaciihabitans sp. GTDB lineage: Bacteria > Actinomycetota > Actinomycetes > Actinomycetales > Microbacteriaceae > Glaciihabitans. The sequence continues at coordinate 163 of JAODAO010000415.1, forward strand.
GCCCGCTGTCACGGTCCGGCCGGCTGCTCTTATCCCTGCGTCCTTCGATCGCCGCGCTAGGCGACGGACGCCAGCCCGTCGCGCAGTGACGTGGTGGGGCGGCCGATCAGTGTGCTGAGTTCGCCGGTCACGACACCGAGAAGGCCTGCTCGAGTGTCGCCATCAAGGGCAACAACGAAGCCGGCCGTTCCTTCGTCCAGACCGGCAGCGACGAGCTGCGCGTGGTGCTCCTCAGCGGAAATGGGCGTGTAGGTGACCTCCCGGCCGAGGACGCTGCCGATAGCCGCCGCGAGCTCGTGATAGTCCCAGGCGACATCCCCCGAGAGCTCGAAGGTTGTGCCAGCAAAGCCTGACCCCACCGCAACGGCGGCGGCGGCATCGGCGTAGTCGACGCGGGACGCGCTGGCTACCTTGCCATCACCGACACTGGCGACGACAACACCGCTTTCTTTAGCCTGCGCCATGGTGCCGGCATAGTTCTCGGTGTACCAGCCGTTCCGGAGGATCGTGAAAGGGATACCGGAGTTCCGGATGAGTTCCTCCGTGGCTTTGTGCTCCGGGGCAAGGATGAGAGCGCTGGTATCAGCCGCCGGGGCGCTGGTGTAAACAATGTGCCCGATACCCGCGGAAGCGGCTGCGGTGATCGCTGCAGCGTGTTGGGCGACGCGCTGGCCTACCTCGCTGCTGGAAACGAGTACAAGGGTGCTGGCGCCAGCGAATGCGGCGTCAAGTGTTGCAGCGTCGGTGTAGTCGACCTGCGCGATACGGACTCCGCGTTCAGCGAGATCGGAAATTTTGTCGAGGCTACGCCCACCGGCGATGATCTCACTGGCAGGAGTTCCGTCCCGCAGTAGCGCTTCGACGATGAGACGGCCAAGGTGCCCGGTTGCACCGGTGACGACAATAGACATGATGTTTCCTTTCAACGGATGTACATAGGCACCAACCCACGCGCATCTTAGATGCTTCCCAGCGCGCAGTACCCACCTTTAAGTAAGCTACCCACATGAAAGTTAGTACTGAACTCCTTCGGCAGGGATTCGGCTTCACCGACGGGATTCTCCCTGCCAAATGTGCCACCCGGACCGTCCTGGACCACGTCACGAGCAAATGGGGCGTGTTGGTGCTCGTCGCGCTGACGGAACAGACGCTCCGCTGGGGCGAGTTGCGGCGCGTTGTCCAGGGAATCAGCGAGAAGATGCTCGCCCAAACCCTGAAAACCCTTGAGGCCGACGGTTTCGTTCATCGTGAGGCGTTCGGAAGTATCCCGCCGCGGGTCGATTACAGCCTCACGGACAGGGGACGTGATCTCACCGAGAAACTGATGCCCCTCATGGATTGGATCGCGGGTAATGCCGAGGAGATCATCAACCCGCTGACGGCTTCTCCTGCGTAAACACGTCGGGAAGCTCCCGTCGCGATGTTTACGTCACATCGCCTTTCCGCGCGGAGCAACCGATTCGATCAGCGAGACAGTGTCCACGCTTTACGTTTGATCAGCACGTGGCCACGATCAGTGGTGAGTCGCGTCCACGGTCCTGTCTCAAAAATCTGCACGGCGGCCTCATCGCCCAGGAATCCGAGGGACAGCGCCGCGAATGCTCCGCCTGCCGGAACGTGCTCGAGCCCCTCGATGGGGCGTCCCCACACCTCTGAGCGAACCCGGTGGACGATCTGCTCCCCCGTACCGGTTGGGATGGCCTCAGCGACCTCCTCGATTCCGGATTTTGCCACGTCTGCGAGCAACTGCGAACGCGTTGGTGAAACCGGCGCCCAACCACCGCGGGGCGGGGAAATGGCTGCCCATGACACCGTGTTCACCTCGAGCGGAAGGGTGACCGTGACGGGGGCTGACTCGTCTACGATCTGGCTCTCCTTGCGGTTCAACCGTTCGATGAAGGAACCAACGGGAACAACCGCGTCGAAATCGGCAGTGTCCGTCATCGCAAAGGTACGGAGGCCCAGCACCGTCGGTGCCTGGTCGAGCAGCCCGACGGGGTAGAAGATCGCAACGTACACGGCCAGGACACCATTGGTGGAGATCACCCGCGCCGATCCGTCCTCGACACGACCCGCGCGTCGGAGGAAGACCTGGAGGTCGCGGAGGGCAAGTGAGTCGAGGAAAGTAAATGTGTAGCTCATCTGACCTCTAAACTACAGTGCATGGCTGACCCTTTGTCTGGACTTCTGGCCGCGCTCAATCTCACTGACACCGGCGCTCGCACCACCGAGGATATCTTCACCGGTCCCAGTCAATGGCAACCTCTCGGTCGGGTATTCGGCGGACAGGTCCTCGCGCAGTCCCTGCTTGCGGCGATGCGCACCGTCACCGAGGACCGCTTCATCCATTCGATGCACGGCTACTTCCTCCGCCCCGGCGATGTCTCCCTCCCCATCACGTTCTCCGTCGACCGCATCCACGACGGACGCTCATTCTCCACCCGCCGCACACAGGCGTACCAGAACGGCGTCCCCATCCTGTCTTTGATCGCATCGTTTCAGACGGATGATGAGGGACTCGAGCACCAGGCCACCATGCCCGCGGGAATACCAGATCCGGAGTCCCTCCCCAGCGCCGCGCAAACGCTCGAGGGAATCACACATCCCGTTGCGCAGTATTGGGCAACCGAGCGCCCGTTCGACATGCGCCATGTGCCGTCGCCGATCTACTTCTCCGTCGAGGGCGAGCACGTCCCCCACCAGGCGGTCTGGTTCAAGGCCATCGCACCGCTGCCCGACGACAAAAATCTGCATCGCGCTGCGCTCGCGTATGCCAGCGACTACTCGATCCTCGAACCCATCATGCGAGCGCACGGCATCGCCTGGGGAACACCAGGACTCAAGGCCGCCAGTCTTGACCACGCCATGTGGTGGCACCGCTTCGCACGCGTCGACGACTGGCTGTTGTACGTGCAGGAGTCCCCCAACGCGCGCGGTGGCCGCGGGCTATCGCTTGGTCGCATTTATTCGCGGGACGGGATGCTGGTTGCCAGCGTCGCCCAAGAGGGAATGGTGCGCGTTCCTACCGAGTAATAGCCCCTCCCCTCGCCTGAGGAGACTCACCATCCTGCAGCAAGCGATGGGTCGAGGAATATCTCAACAACCCGTGCGTTAGTCTAATTGATATTGATTCTCAATAGAATGGACGCATCGTGAAGGTTCGTAACTCCCTCAAGGCACTCAAGAAGATCCCCGGATCCCAGGTCGTACGGCGACGCGGTCGCACTTTCCTGATCAACAAGCTCAACCCGCGGATCGAGACCCGTCAGGGCTAGTGCCTCAGCGGCGCGAGAACGCGACGGGTTCGTCCAGGTAGGGCGTCCAGGCCTCGCGTTCCCGTGCGCT
>JAODAO010000466.1 GCA_025463465.1 Glaciihabitans sp.
GGGCACCCTCGACATGCTGACTGTCACGGTTTCCGGTAACCGTAAGCAGAGTGTCGGCTGGCTGGAGATCGCCGCCTCCTGGCTCGACCCGAGTAAAGCCGTTGTACCGATTGACCAGGTCTACCCCGCGGGGGTCACGGTCGAGCAGTCGAACGAGAAGAGCCAGGTGGATATGGCCAACTCGCAGAAGCAGGCCATTGCCGCAGCGCTGACAGAACTCGGCTACGACCTCACCACAACACTGACCGTCGCAGGGACGGAAGACGGCAGCCCCGCCTCCGGCGTCCTCGAAGCCGGCGACACCATCGAAACCCTGAACGGCTCATCCTTCGCCGACGTCAGCGAGCTGCAGGCTGCGATTGCCGCAAACGGGACGGACACCCCCGCCAGCGTCGTCATCGAACGAGACGGGGTCGAGAGCACCGTCGAAATCACTCCCGTCCTTTCCGCCTCGGGTAACCGGGTGCCGATCCTTGGGATCACCGTGGGAAACGACTACGACTTTCCGATCGATGTCAACATCCAGCTGCAGAACGTCGGTGGCCCGAGCGCCGGCATGATGTTCGCCCTTGGCATCATCGACAAGCTCACACCGGGTGCCATCAACGGTGGCGAGAATGTCGCCGGCACCGGCACGATCACCGCCAGTGGTGACGTCGGTGCCATCGGCGGCATCAGGCAGAAGCTGTACGGGGCGAAGAATGCGGGCGCCGATTTCTTCCTGGCACCGGCATCAAACTGCGACGAGGTGGCGGGTCACGTCCCCGACGGGCTCACCGTGTACTCGGTAGCGACCCTCGAGGAGTCCCTCGCTGCGCTGAAAGCTATTGAATCGGGAGACGGACGCGACGCGCTTCCGGTGTGCAGCGCTTCCTGAGTGAGCTGTAACGGTTCTTCGGGGCACAGTCCTTTATCGGTCTGCTCCCGTTAAGCTGAGAGAACACCCCCTAACAGCATTGGGAGCAACCTCTTGAGTTCCACCGCCAACCGTCCAGCAAGCCGCACACGAACGACACTGACGATTACCGCGGCCGTGCTCGCCGTAATCGTCGTCCTCTTTTTCGTTTTCTCCGGGCTCTACACGGATGTGCTCTGGTTCGACCAGCTCAACTTCCTGAATGTGCTTACAACCCAGTGGATTGCTGGAGTTGTGATGTTCCTGATCGGGTTCATCGCCATGGCGGTTCCCGTGTGGATCAGCATCGAGGTTGCCTTCCGCTGGCGCCCTGTCTACGCGAAGCTGAATTCGCAGCTGGACCGCTACCAGCAGGTCATCGAGCCGCTGCGTCGTCTCGCCACCTACGGCATCCCCGCCGTCCTCGGAATCTTCGCCGGTGTGTCGGCGTCCACCCGTTGGCCGATGGTTCTGCAGTACCTGAACCGCACAGCGTTCGGTAAAGAGGATGCGCAGTTCGGCCTCGACATCTCCTTCTTCTTCTACGACCTTCCGTTCTGGCGTGGCGTTGTCGCCTTCGCCTCGGCGGTTGTCCTTCTGTCAGCGCTCGCCGCACTGGCCACGAGTTACCTGTACGGCGCCCTGCGTTTCAACGGTCGCGAAGTTCGCATCTCCCGCACCGCCCGTATCCAGCTCGCCAGCACCGGCGCTCTTTACATCGCCCTGCAGGCCGTGAGCCTGTGGCTCGACCAGTACACAACGTTGTCATCGAACAGCGCGGGCTTCCTCGCCACCGGTGCTGGCTACACCGAGGTCAACGCGACGATCCCAGGTCGCGCGATCCTGGCCGGTATCGCGATGGTTGTCGCCCTGCTGTTTGTCGTCACGGCCATCATCGGCCGTTGGCGCCTGCCGGTCATCGGTACCGCCCTTCTCCTGGTCAGCGGTCTGCTGATCGGTGCCGTCTACCCCGCGATCGTCCAGCGCTTCCAGGTCGAGCCGAGCGCCCGTACCTACGAGGCCGACTACATCGAGCGCGGTATCGAAGCCACCCGTGACGCCTACGGTGTCGCAGACGTGCAGGAAACGCCCTACGCAGCTACCACCGACGTTGCCCAAGGCGCGCTTCGTAACGACGCGACCACAACGGCAAACATTCGCATCATCGACCCGTCGCTGGTCACCCGGTCGTTCCAGCAGCTTGAACAGTTCAAGCAGTACTACACCTTCCCGGACAACCTGGACGTCGACCGCTACACGATCGACGGTCAAACCCAGGACACCGTCATCTCGGTACGTGAACTTAACCAGGAGGGCCTCGGGGACTCCCGCTCCTGGTACAACGACACCGTCGTCTACACCCACGGCTACGGAATCGTCGCCGCTTACGGAAACCAGCGCTCGACGGACGGCCAGCCGGTCTTCCTCGAGTCCGGTATCCCCAGCAGCGGTGACCTGGGAACGTATGAACAACGCATCTACTTCGGTGAGAACTCCGCGGACTACTCGATTGTGGGAGCCCCGGCAGGATCCAAGGACGTAGAGCTCGACTACCCGGCCGGCGGAGGCGAGAGCGACGTCAACACCACCACAACCTTTGATGGCGACGGCGGACCGAAACTCGACAACGTCTTCACCCGCCTGATTTACGCGATCAAGTTCCAGTCCGAGCAGATCGTTCTCTCCGACGCTGTGAACAACGATTCCCAGATCATGTACGACCGCGACCCCAAGGAGCGCGTTGCCAAGGTCGCCCCGTACCTGACCCTGGACAATGACCCGTACCCGGCAGTTGTTGACGGCCAGATCGTCTGGATCGTGGACGGTTACACCACCAGTGCCGAGTACCCCTACTCGCGGGTTGAGCAGCTCAGCGAGATGATCGCTGACACCAACCAGCAGCGCCCGACCTTCGCCGTTGATGACATCAACTACATCCGCAACTCGGTAAAGGCCACCGTCAACGCCTACGACGGCAGCGTCAAGCTGTACGCGTGGGATGACAAGGACCCGGTGCTGAAGACGTGGCAGAAGATCTTCCCGTCGACAGTTCTGGACAAGTCCGAAATGAGCGAGGACCTTCTCGCCCACGTTCGATACCCGTCCGACCTGTTCAAGGTGCAGCGCACGATCCTCGGTTCGTACCACGTCACCGACCCGGGATCGTTCTACTCCAGTGACGACCAGTGGGTCACTCCGAACGACCCGACGTCGCCGTCCTCGGCGCCGACCCTGCAGCCGCCGTACTACTTGACGATGCAGGTTCCGGGCCAGGATGCTCCGGCATTCACGTTGTACTCGACGTTCATTCCGCGGTCAACGGCCGAGACAACTCGAAACGTCCTGACCGGGTATCTCGCAGTGAATTCGGACCCGGGGGATGACTATGGGAAGTTGACCCTGCTGACCCTGCCGTCTGGCGACACGATCCCCGGTCCGGGACAGGTGCAGAACAGCTTCGACACCGACACCGAGGTAGCGAACCAACTCGCGCTGCTCCAGCGCGGTGACACCAGCGTCCTGCGAGGGAACCTCCTGACGGTACCCGTCGGCGGTGGTTTGCTCTATGTCCAGCCGGTTTACGTACAGTCGACCAGCAACACCAGCTATCCGCTGCTGCGGAAGGTTCTTGTCGCCTTCGGTGACAACATCGCCTTCGAGGACACCCTCGATGAGGCGTTGAACCAGCTGTTCCTTGGCAACTCGGGAGCCAACGCCGGTGACGGAACGCTGGAGGAGCCCACCACGCCGGTTGATCCCGAAGCTGACGTCCCGCCCACCGACGGGACCGATCCGGGCACAGACGTGCCGCCGGCCACGGGAGTTCCGTTGACAGGCGCCCTGGCTGAGGCCCTCGCCGACGCAAAGACGGCCCTGGACGCACGCCAGGCCGCCTACGCAGCTAACGACCTCGTGGCAGCAGCTGAGGCTGACGAGCAGTTGCAGGCAGCCATCGAAGCAGCGATCGCGGCGGACGAGGGATAACCTCACCCGCCCCGGCGTAGCTAGGAACCACTGAATGGGTGGCATCACGAAAGTGATGCCACCCATTTTCTTTCCATGGGCAGCGTGTTGCAGGATCCCGGGTATAGCGAGCACGCGAAGGGGTCGGCCATTGAAGAAAATCGCATTGCTGGTGTCAAGGGGGCCGAGTGGTCATGGGGCCCCCTTGGGCTGTGTTAGAGTTGTATTACGCCGCGGGGTGGAGCAGTTCGGTAGCTCGCTGGGCTCATAACCCAGAGGTCGCAGGTTCAAATCCTGTCCCCGCAACGCATGTCCCGGTCCTCCAGTTCAACTGGATGGACCGGGACTTTTTTTGTTTAACTTACGGTTGTGGGTGGTGGGTTGTCGGCAAAAACGGCTTATAGGCCAAAACGTGTGGATGGTCCCGGGCGTGTCAGCTCCGTCCGGCCCATCCACTTCGGTTCCAGAGGCCTTCCTCGGCGCTGAGGCTGGTGTCGTAGAGACTGATCTCGGGGGCTTCGACGGCCTGTGTTCGTGCCGGCAGGTCGATCGGGGTCTCCGACTCCGTCGGCGCCGCGGTGATCAGCTCGTGGGCGCGGTCGATCGGTATCTCGTGCAGAGTGAGGAACCATTCCGCGGCCCGTTTGGCGTGGGCTTCGGGCATCCCGCGGTGGCTGCGCAGGACAGCGCGGATCCCGGAGTTGATCCCGCCCTCCAGCGGCGACGTGGTGCGGGCGTTGCTGTGCTCGACGTAAGTGAACAACGTGCCGTCGCGGCTGAGGCGGAACAAAAGGTTCCATGCCTTCCGCAGCGGGTCGTGCGTGAACCATGACTTGCGCCCGTCGTAGGTGCGCACTTTGGTCAAGTGGCCGTAGGCCTGCCACCAGGCCTCGAGCTTCAGTTGCCATTGGATCGCATCCTGCGGCTCGCGGACGTCGGTGAGCTGCAGCGACAGTTTTCGCAGCCTCCGGGCCGCGTCGCTGCGCGGATTCATCGTCAAATGCCGGCGGATATTCATTTGGACATGGAAGATGCAGCGCTGGACCTTCGTGGTGGGCCGCGTTTTCCGGACGGCGGAGGCGATGCCGCTGCCCCCGTCGCAGACCACCACCTCCGGTGCGGGGATGCGTTCGAACAGTGCGCTCCACGCCGCGGTGGTTTCCCCGGCCGACCATTGCCAGGCGAGGACTTCCAATTTCTCGGTGACAGCGATGAGCAGGCACCAGTCGCCGATCCAAATCCCGTCGACGAGGACCTGACGGTGGGTGGTGGTCACTGGACCCAGCCGCGGCACGACGTCCCAGCACCAGGCCGTGGTCCGGCGGAATGTTCACCCGGTTGTTCCCTCAGTTTCGGCTTGGGATTGTTTGCCGACCAGCCACGTCAAGAACAGAGTCAGCTGGTGTCGGCGGGTCACGTCCTGCCGTTTGCGGACGGACGATGCCCCACAGTCCTGGCATTTCCACCGCTGGGTTCCCGCTGCAGTCTTCCCGTTCTTTACGAGCTGCAATCCGCATAGCAAACAAAAGGTCGAGTTATCCGAAATCCCCACAGCTAAGGGTCGCGGGGTATAGCTCGGTTCGTTCAGCCAGTGTTTACATGGTCAGATAGAGATTCCATCCACACGTTTTGGCCTATAACCCGCAAAAACGGGTTATTGCCGGCGGGTCGCTGCCCCAGTGATTCCATCGCCGCAGCGGATCTACCGACTGCTCTCGTTCGCGGTAGCCGTGATGACGAAGCGTCAGTCGGATTGCTGAAGATCCGAACGCTTGCTACTCGATCGTTGTTCGCGACGATGCTCGTGGGATCTTCGGCCGGACCAGGTTGTAACTCTCGGTGATGATCTCGCTGACGAGATCGTCGGAGAGCGAAGCATCCACCTGCACTGTTATCCAGTGCTTCTTGTTCATGTGGTATCCCGGGGTGATCGACGGATACTGCGATCGGAGGGCGATGCCGTCTTCCGGATGGCACTTGACGGTGGCTGACAGCACGGGCGACCCGGGTTCACTGAGGATCGCAAAGACCTTGTTGTTCGCCTGCGTCTTGTAGACGGGCGTTTCAGGACCGAAGGGGAACACCTCCACCGCACCTCGCAACGAGAGGCAGAGGGTGCGCAGCGTGTCTTGGTCCATGATTAGTCTCCCGCGTGCCCGGCCCTCACGTGGCGCGGGCTATTTGTCGATGACCTGAACGAGTTCTTCGATGAACGAGGAAAAGTCGACTGATCGTTTGATCAGGCCGGCGACCTCGTTGCGATCGGCGAAAACCTCGACGAACTGGTCGAACACCGTCTGGAACGAGCGGCGGCCGCTGGCACTGAACGCGATGAGGGCGATGACATTCACCCTGGTGTCACCCCACTGCATGGGAGTCTCGTTCACGGCGATGGCGATCGAAGTGCGGGACGCGCTCATCACCATGGCGTGGGGGACGGCGATGGTGTCCGTAAACGCCGTTGAGGAAAGCATCTCGCGCTCGATGGCGCCGGTCACGTAGGTGTCGTCGATGATGCCACGATCGAGCATCAGCTCACCCAGGATTCGGATCATCTCGACCTCGCTGCCAGCGGCTGAGTTACGGAGGAAGAGTTGCTCGTCGAAATACAGCAGCAGGTCGTCCTTGATTTGCATTCGGCGGCGGTGACGACGAAGCCGGGTGATCGCGCGCCGGATGTTGTCGACGTCGCTGTCGGTGAGGAACGGCTGGATGACCACGATGTTTTCGCCGTGCCCTTTGACCGCAATCGTGGTGAGGACGAGATCCGTGGCGAAATCGTTCCAGTCGACATCGGTTCGGGTGACAACGATCTCAACCGCCAGCTCGTTACCAAGCACCCGCTCGATGCGCTCGCGCAGGATGATGTGCATGTCGTAGTAGTTGGGGCAGACGATCGCGACCGTGATGCGTTCTTCCCGGCGCGACTGACGCTCCAGGTGGGAGCCGAGGTGCAAGGCGATGTAGGAAATCTCGTCGTCGTTGATGGTGATCGACTTGGCACGCTGGATCTGGCTGGCGACGAACACCGCGAGGTCATAGATCATCGGGTACGACGTTTTGATCGATCGGACCAAGGGGTTACGCGAGTAGGAGTTGTCCTGGGCCCGGGCGACAAGATTGCCAACGTGCAGGGCAAGGCGAACCATAAACGACTCGTCGTTGAGGTCTACGAGGTATTCCTCGCGAACCTGCGCGACGATCCGGCGTACCGTCTCAAGGTCGTCGGGGGAGGCATGAGTCGCGGCGACATGCACCGGTTCATTCTGGCCGGGTGTCATCACCCGTGTGGTCATCAGCTTCGAGAGGTATTCGAGGTCGGTCGGGCCGAGATCGACGGAGAAGTGCGAACGAACGAGGGTGGCTAATGCCGCGGTCACCGGTGAATGTGGTGAGGGCGGAAGCGAAGCATCCACCGGCTGGGGGAGTGGCTGGTCGCGGCCGACCCGGTCAACAGCTATCGCAACGTGCAGAAGGACGCTGCTGACCCCGTACTCGTTGACGAAGTAACCCTGGGAGTCGAGCATCGCGATGAGGTCCGTTTTGAAGGCCCCGAGGTCGTCCGATGCGAACTCCCGCTGCACGTTCTCGAGCGCGAGGAAACCCTGGGCGCTTTCGCTGCGGAAAAGTCGGCTGAGCATCTGGCGAAGATCAGATTCGGAACCGACGAGTGAAACGATGCTTCCGCGCCGGCTGAGCACCACCCCCGACTCTTCACCAAGCGCTTTCACCTTGCGCAGGTCGGATTCGATCGTGGACTCGCTGACATAAAGGCTGTCAGCGAGAACATGGAGGTCGATGCCGTCTGAGGCTTCAGACAGCCGCCGGACGAGGTGGTGGACACGGTCGCGGGGAGTATTTGAGTCGGTGGGCCTGATGCCACTCGAGAACGTTGCGTATGCCTCGCGGTTCAGCCGATAGCCCGTTGTCGACGAGGAAATGATGGGCAGGGGGTGGGCGGCCGCTTTGGCCGCTGTGACATAGCTGCGCACGCTGCGCGTCGTGACGCCCAACCGTTCAGCCAGTTCGGCCGCGGTCACCCGGCCATCGGTCTGCGACAGGTAGTCCAGCAGACGTTCATACTTATCGCTCATCTACTGCAACTTAACCATGTTCCGGGTGTGTAGACGGCATAAGTACCTTACTTTCCGCAGGGGCGGAAAGAGAACTGCTGGTTTTGGCGCGACGAAAGGTTGAAGATTAGCTCTGAGATAGACGATTCGCTGTAGGGCAGGGAACGCAAGGAGGCGATCCATGGACACCATTTTGATTGTGTGCGCTGCAGGCGCTTCTTCGACGTTCCTCGCCAGCCGGATTCGAGCCATTGCGAAACGACGCAACAGGCCGGTCCTCGTGGAGGCGGTCAGCCAGCCGGAGCTGGAGTCACGCCTGAGCAATGCAAACGTATTGCTCATCGGCCCCCACCTCGCGGCGGACGCCGTCACCATCTCCACCCAGGCCCAACGGTTCGGTGTCGCAACGGCCCTGCTGCCCGCGACCGCGTTCAAACCGGACAGCGCCGAAGAATGTTTTGACCTCGCCACAGCCCTGCTCGACCTTGAGCTGGCTGCTCACCACCAAACCGAAGGAATCTCCCATGGCTGAACGCACCGTCACGATCGCATCCGCTCACGGACTGCACGCGCGCCCCGCATCGCTTTTTGTGCAGGCCGTCGGTGCTTCCGGGCTCGCGGTCGAACTCACCAAGGGTGACAAGACGCTGAATGCTGCAAGCATCCTCGGAGTGATTTCCCTCGGCATCGAGCACGGTGACGAGGTCACCCTGCGCGCTGAGGGTGACAACGCTGACGCCGTACTCGACGACCTGGCCGCGTTCCTGGCCACCGACCACGACGCATAGGGAAGGTACGGACGAATCATGAATCTGCAAGGTGTAGGCATCGGACGAGGTTTGGCCATCGGTCCCGTTCTCCGTATGCCCGACCCGCTGCCGGAGCCAACCGACTCCGTGCGCGAAACGGCGGGCGACGTGGAGAAGGTCCGCGTCGCCGGAGCGCTCGCGGCTGCGGCCGCCGACATCCGCCTGCGTGGCCAGCGCGCCGGTGGGGCTGCCCAGGACGTCCTGGACGCCCAGGCATTTATGGCAGAGGACCCGACGCTCAAAGATGACGTCGACACCCGTATCGACGGCGGGAAGACCGCCGAGCGAGCCGTCTTCGAGGCGTTTGCCGCATTCCGCGACCTGCTCCTGAGCATGGGCGGTTACATGGGCGAGCGCGCGACCGACCTCAACGACGTTTCCCAGCGGGTTGTCGCCCACCTGCAGGGCGTCGCGGCGCCGGGTGTGCCGACCCCGGATTACCCATTTGTCCTGATCGCACGCGACCTCGCTCCGGCGGACACGGCCCTGCTCGATCTCGACAAGGTCCTCGCCCTGGTCACCAGCGACGGCGGACCCACCTCGCACACAGCCATTCTCGCCAGGGAGAAGTCGATAGTCGCCGTTGTGGGCGCCCCCGATGCCCTCAAGCTGCCAGACGGGGAGATCGTCATCGTTGACGCCACCTCGGGTCTCGTCACCGCCGCACCCTCCGACGAACAGCGCGCCGCTGCCGAAGCCGCCCTGGTGGCGCGCGCGAACGCCACCGTCGTGCCGGTGGGACCCGGCGCACTCGCCGATGGCACCCCGGTGCCGCTGCTGGCCAACCTCGGCAGCGCCGATGGAGCGCTCGACGCCATCGCCAAAGGAGCAGAAGGTGTTGGACTGTTCCGCACCGAGTTCCTGTTTCTCGACTCGACCACCGCACCGACCGTGGACGAGCAGCAGGAAAAATACACCCAGTTGCTCGCCGCGTTCGCCGGGAAAAAGGTTGTGGTCAGGGCGCTGGACGCCGGAGCAGACAAACCCCTCAGCTTCCTCAACGATGAGCCGGAAGAGAACCCGGCGCTCGGGCTTCGTGGGCTTCGGGCCCTCCGGGCAAATGAGCCGATTCTTCGCGACCAGCTGACCGCCCTGGCGAACGCAGACGCCGCCACCAGCGCCGACCTCTGGGTGATGGCTCCCATGGTCTCCACCGTGGAAGAAACGCGGTACTTCACCGCCCTCGCCCACGAACTGGGTCTGAAAACCGCCGGTGTGATGGTGGAAGTTCCCGCCGCGGCGCTGCTCGCCGACCGAATCCTCAAGGACGCCGACTTCGCGAGTATCGGCACCAACGACCTTACCCAGTACACTCTTGCAGCGGACCGTCTCCTCGGCTCCGTCGCCTCCTTCCAGGATCCCTGGCACCCCGCCGTTCTCCGCCTCGTCGGAGAAGTAGGCCGTGCCGGAGCGCTCCTGGGAAAACCCGTTGGCATCTGTGGCGAAGCCGCCGCCGATCCCGCACTGGCCGTTGTGCTGGTCGGTCTCGGCGCGACGACCCTGTCGATGTCACCAGCCGCCCTCGCCGACGTGCGAGCCGAACTTGCCCTGTACACGCTGGAGCAAGCCAAAGAATTCGCCGAACTTGCGCTATCGGCAAATAGCGCTGTCGAGGCCCGCGCAGCGGTCGCCGACGCAGCATCCACCCTCACCACAACCACACTCATTGAATCGGAGTAACACCATGACGACGACGTCAACACCGCGCGGCGGCCTTAGGGTCGGTGTGCAGCGCTTTGGCACGTTCCTGAGCGGCATGATCATGCCCAACATTGCGGCATTTATCGCATGGGGCCTGATCACAGCACTCTTTATTCCCACCGGCTGGACACCGAACGCCGACCTGTCGACCCTCGTCGACCCGATGATCAAGTACCTCCTGCCGCTGCTTATCGCCAGCCAGGGTGGCCGTATGATCTACGGCACGCGTGGTGCGGTTGTCGGAACGATCGGTGCCATGGGTGTCATCGTCGGTAGCGAGATCCCGATGTTCATCGGTGCGATGATCATGGGCCCGCTGTCGGCTTGGGTCATCAAGCAGATCGACAAGCTCTGGGCTGGCAAGATCAAAGCCGGCTTCGAAATGCTGGTGGACAACTTCTCCGCCGGTATCGCCGGTATGATCCTCGCCGTCCTTGCGTTCCTCGGCATTGCGCCCGTTGTCACCGCCCTGAGCAACGCTCTTGGTGACGGCGTGGACTTCCTGGTCGCCAACGGTCTGCTGCCCCTCGCCAGCATCCTCATTGAGCCAGGCAAGATCCTCTTCCTGAACAATGCGATCAACCAGGGTGTGCTCACCCCGCTGGGTATCCAGCAGGCCCAGGACTCGGGCAAGTCGATCCTGTTCCTCCTTGAAGCGAACCCCGGCCCCGGTCTCGGTATCCTCGCCGCGTTTATGTTCTTCGGTGTTGGTATCTCCCGCGCCAGCGCCCCCGGTGCGATCATCATCCAGTTCCTCGGTGGTATCCACGAGATCTACTTCCCCTACGTCCTGATGAAGCCGCTCCTCGTTCTCGCCGCCATCGGTGGTGGAGCCACCGGTGATGCGATCAACTCGGCATTCGGTTCCGGCCTGCGTGCACCGGCTTCCCCCGGCAGCATCTTCGCGGTGCTGATCCAGACCCCGAGCGGCAGCTACACCGGCGTTATCCTCTCCGTCATCGGTGCCGCGGTCGTGTCCTTCGTGATCGCAGCCGTCATCCTCCTCAGCAGCCGCAAGCGTGACCTCGCTGCCGAGGCCGCCGGTGAGGACAAGCTCGGCGCCGCCGTTGCGAAGAACGCACAGCTCAAGGGCAAGGAGAGCCAGGTCGGCTCGCTGCTCGGCCAGAATGCTGCCCCCGCAGCCGCCGCCACAGCTACCAGCACCCCGGCCACCGAGTCCGGCACCACTCTGACGGAAGCCCCCGTTCGCTCGATCGTCTTCGCCTGCGACGCAGGAATGGGCTCGAGCGCCATGGGTGCAACCGTAATGCGCAACAAGATCAAGAAGGCCGGCATCGAGGACGTCACCGTCGTCAACCAGTCGATCGCCAACCTGACCGGAGAGGCCGACCTCGTGATCACGCAGCGCGAGCTGACCGACCGCGCCCGCGGAA
>JAODAO010000031.1 GCA_025463465.1 Glaciihabitans sp.
CGTCTGTCAATGCGCTCGCCGACGAACGGTTCCCCGGCCTGCCCGCGCTGGCACCGGCCGAGCTTCTCGACCAGGCCGCCGAGTTCGGCACCGTGCTGGGCGAACTCTGGGACTCCTGGGAAGACGACGCCACCATTCGCGAGGTCAGCACCGGCCGTTACGTGGACAACAGCAAAATCCACCACATTGACCACAACGGCCCCTACTTCACCGTCAAGGGCCCCCTGATCACCCCACGCCCGCCGCAGGGCCAGCCGCCCGTCGCCGTGCGTCTCGACGGTTCGGACAAAAGCATCATCCTCGCCGCAGCCGTCGCCGTCGCCGACATCGTGTTTGTGCCGGTAACGGGGCCAGCGGCTGCGCCAGTTGGCAGCGCCGATGCCGCCGATGGCATTGCCGCTATCGCCGCGACGGTCGCGCAGCTGGCCGCCGCGGCATCCAGCATGGGTCGATCACGTTCGTCGCTGACGATCCTCGCCGGTGTCACCGTCACCGATGAGGATGCCGCAGCGGTCATCACACGGCTCCGCGGCATTGCCGGGCTCGACGGGGTCGAGTTGCGGGCAGAGCCCACCAAGCTGCGGGCCGTCGTTGCCGCGGTAGCCGTCGTGGTGCAGGACGTCGCAGCGGAGGGCGGGCCTGCCGGGTCGGCATCGTTGCGGGACCGTCTTGGCCTCGACCGACCGCTGAGCCGCTACGCCACAACCAACTAGGACGGCGCCTACTAAAACAGCACCGTCAACCGACAGGAATCGATCAAGCCGATTGAGTTGACGGTGTGAACGAACTGACGGCGCGATCGAGCTGACAGGTGGGCTCCGAAGTGGATGTTTAGCTGCGCCCCGGTTTGACCTGGAAGATGCCCTTGGAGGGCGGCGGGGACTGGGTGGCCGTCGCGTCCGTGGAGACGGGAGCTCCGGCGATCCACTCGCGCAGCTCGCGGCCGGTGACAACCTTGGAGGGGTGCGGCCCACCGGCGAGCAGCCGGGGCATCCAGTCGAGGGGGAGGGGCTCCTGGGATCCGACCATCACCACGTTGCCAAACCGGCGACCCTTGAGTATTTGCGTCTCGGCGAGGGCGGCCACGTCGTGCACGGCCTCGAGTAGTGTTGCCGCCTGGCCGCGGGCGAAGGCGAGGCCGGGGCCATCCGCCACGTTCACCGCGACGATTCCGGAGGGCTTCAGCAGGGCGACGGCCTCGCGGTAGAACTCGATGCTGGTTACGTGGGCGGGGGTGCGGGCACCGCTGAACACGTCAATGATGAGCAGGTCGACGCTGCCGACCAGGCCGGGCGGCATCTTCTTCACTACCTCGCGTGCATCACCGTGGCGAACCCGGATGGATGCGCCCTTCGGCAGCGGCAGCTCGGCGCGGACGAGGTCAACGAGGTCGCTTTCTAGCTCGATCACCTGCTGGCGTGAACCCGGGCGCGTTGCCTCGACGTAACGGGGGAGGGTGAACGCGCCAGCACCGAGGTGCACCGCGGTGATGGGCTCGCCGGGGTCACCGATCTGGTCGATGACGTGGCCAATGCGCTGCACATATTCGAAGAACAACTGGCTCGGGTCGTCCATGTTGACGTGCGACTGCGGTGTGCCGTCGACAACGAGGGTGTACGCGCCGTTGACCCAGCGATCCGGCTCGATAACGGCGTGGAATCCGCTGTTCTTCAGGGTGGTGGAGGGGTGTTCCATCCTCTGACCTTGCCACATCGGCGCTGCCGTTGTACGCCTCAGTTCGACAACTGTGAGGCCCTTATAGCCCAATCCGGGAATTGGGTCAAGAATTACCTTGCAATTAACGGGCTGCGCATCTTATAGTTGTTCTTTGCGCTCCCAGACAACCTATGCCGTCATATTGTGGACAGCAGGCGCGCCCCGAGTATAGCGGCGGGGTAGTTCTCTTGAGATTAAACATCCTCGAGACTCTGGAAGGCAAATCTCACAACACCGACAGTTATGGCCCGACGGGGCCCACGGAGGTTATTTCCTTGGCTGCTGCGCGCAACGCAACCACCAACAAGTCC
The DNA here is from genome assembly GCA_025463465.1 of Glaciihabitans sp. Lineage (GTDB taxonomy): Bacteria > Actinomycetota > Actinomycetes > Actinomycetales > Microbacteriaceae > Glaciihabitans. The sequence continues at coordinate 2,028 of JAODAO010000031.1, forward strand.
CCTAAGAACGGCCGCAACGCATCGCGGCTGTCTTTCGCAAAGATCACTGACACCCTGACCGTTCCCGATCTGCTGGCATTGCAGACCGAGAGCTTTGACTGGCTCGTCGGAAACGACATCTGGAAGCAGCGCGTCGCGGAGGGTGAGGCCCAGGGCCGCACCGACCTGCCGACGCGGAGTGGCCTCGACGAGATCTTCGAGGAGATCTCTCCCATCGAGGACCTCGGCGAGACGATGCAGCTTTCGTTCACGGGCCCTGAGCTCGAAGAGCCCAAGTACTCGATCGAGGAGTGCAAGGAGCGCGGCAAGACTTTCGCCGCTCCCCTCTATGTCAACGCTGAGTTCATGAACCACCTCACCGGTGAGATCAAGACCCAGACCGTTTTCATGGGCGACTTCCCGCTGATGACGCAGAAGGGTACGTTCATCGTGAACGGCACCGAGCGCGTTGTTGTCTCGCAGCTCGTTCGTTCCCCCGGTGTCTACTTCGACCGCACACCCGAGAAGCTGTCTGACAAGGACATCTACTCCGCTCGCATCATCCCGAGCCGTGGTGCATGGCTCGAGTTCGAGATCGACAAGCGAGACAAGGTCGGCGTTCGCATCGACCGTAAGCGCAAGCAGTCGGTCACGGTGTTCCTCAAGGCCCTCGGCCTGACCAGCGAGCAGATCCTCGAGGAGTTCAAGGGCTTCCCGTCGATCGCCCTCACCCTGGAGAAGGACACGATCCTCACCAAGGAAGAGGCGCTGAAGGACATCTACCGCAAGCTCCGTCCGGG
>JAODAO010000032.1 GCA_025463465.1 Glaciihabitans sp.
CGGGAGATCGAGATGGTGGCGGAGAAGATGGAGACCAGTTTTGCGGAGTTGATGCCGTTGACATACGCGGCGTTCAACGGCAACGGACGCGTCGCCCCGTAATTCCGCTCCCCACAACGGATCGGAATACGTGCCAATGGTCCACATCCAGCCCGTTGATGCACCCCGCGGTGGCACACGGATAGCGTTCCTGTCCCTTCTCGGGGCGACCCTGTTCTGGGCCGGCAACTACGTCATTGGCGTCGGCGCTGTGCAGAGTATGGACCCGCTGAGCCTTGTGCTCCTGCGCTGGGCATTTGCCGCAATACCGCTCCTTGTTATCGCCCAATTGGTTGAGCGTCCCGACTGGCGCCAGGTCATCGCGGCGTGGCCCTGGTTGCTCGCGCTGAGTGCCTTCGGGCTGCTCGGCTACAACCTGCTGCTGTACGCGGCGCTGCAGTACACGGACGCGTTCAGCGCTTCCCTCATCAATGCCTTCAACCCCGCCCTCATTGTGCTCGCCGCCGCGGTGTTCCTGCAGCAGCGGTTGACGGCACCCGCGATCGGGGGAGTCCTCATTGCTCTTGCCGGTGTACTCGTAGTGCTGAGCGACGGCAACCCGGCCGTCCTGTTCGGCTCAGGCTTCGGCCGCGGCGAGTTGTTGATGATCGGCGCCATCGTTGCCTGGACGGCGTACACGATCACGGGTCGCCGTGCCCCGAAGTTGCCGCCGACCGCCTCGACGGCGGTGCAGGCGTTAGTTGCCGTGGCGGTGCTCACACCGATCAGCTTCCTCACGGGTGGGCCGACCCTGCCCGGCAGCGCGGCCTCCATCGCCTCACTCGCCTACATCGTCATCTTCCCGTCGATCCTGTCCTACCTGCTGTGGAACAGGGGCCTCGCGACCATTCCGGCCGGCCGCGCCGGAGTGTTCCTCAACCTCATCACCGTGTTCACCGCCATCTTCGCGGTCCTCAGCGGGCAGCAGTTCAGCGCGGCGCAGGTCATCGGCGGCGCCGTCGTAATCGGAGGCGTTGTGCTGGCCAACGTGCAAAGCCTGCGGAGGGTTCGCACATGATGATTCGTGCGTGTGTCCGCACATACCGCGGAGAACGGTAAAAAGCGGCTCACACCGTGTGCGTCGAATCGTTGCACCAACGTTGACCCTCGGAACTCGCAATAATCCTGCGAGAACCGAGCGCCGACGGTCGACGTCGATTGGTTGTGGAAAGACCTCTACTGGTCTTTCAGGAAAGTGAGTGCCTGCACGGCGTAACCAGTGCCGTCCTCGGAATTAACGACCGAGACGACCAGCTGGTGGGTTCCCACAGAGAACGGGTTGCCGTTGATGCTCCACGTACCATCAGCGCGCACCTTGGTAGTAAATCCCTTCGCCGAATGAGTCACTTCTAGCCTGGCATTCGCAGCGCTGAAACCGGCGGTTGCGCCGCAGCGCGAATCACTGTCGTGTGTGGGAAGCTAACAACCAATTTGATTGGGCTAATTCGTGTTTAGCAGCCTCAAACCCCACTATGCAGGTATAAAATTGTGGTGATGAACGCCGAGATCGCCACTGCCGCCTGGCCGCCGCACCAGGTCGAGACGCTGCCGTGGCAGCAGATGGCACGCGGTGGCACACGCGAAGACCGAATGCTCAGTTCGATAAACGCGACGATCCCGCCTCTCATCGAGACGCTCGACTACGTGCCGCCTCTGACCGTCTTACTCGAAACGGAGAAGGCCCTCCTCGCTGTAGCTCAGGCTGACACTGACGCTGAAGGTCACTCTGCGGCGTTGAGCCGATTTATGGTGCGCTCGGAGTCGGTCGCCTCTTCGAAGATCGAACGCATCACCGCGTCTGCGATGGACTACGCCCAAGCCATCGCCGGCAACCGGGGTAACGCCTCCGCGATGAGCATGGTCGCCGCCTCGGCCGCACTGCACGACCTCATCACCACCGTCGAGGAGCACAAGCGTTTCGAACTCGAGTACATCGAGAGGGCGCACCGCGCCCTGATGGAGGATGACCCCGCGGAGGCGAGCTACGCCGGTCGTCTACGTGAAACGCAGAACTGGATCGGTGGAAGCGACTACTCACCCCGAGGCGCTCTCCACGTGCCGCCAGCACCTGCACGAGTCGCCGAGCTCATGCAAGACCTGGTGGCTTATCTAAACCGCGACGACGTTCCCGTGATGGTGCAGGCGGCAATCGGTCATGCCCAGTTTGAATCAATCCACGCCTTCACTGACGGCAACGGACGAATCGGTCGAGCGCTGGTATCCGCTGTGCTTCGCCGCCGCGGAGTTACCCGGAACGCCGTCGTGCCGCTGGCAAGCGGTCTGCTTGCTCGCCGAGACGACTACTTCGCATCGCTCGGCGCCTACCGACGAGGCGACCCCGCGCCGCTAGTCGATCTCTTCGCACGCTCGACGCGCGCGGCTGCCGAATGCTCACGCGGCGCCATCGCTCGCCTCAAAGCCATGCCTGATGAGTGGGCTGCAGAGCTGCGCCCCCGCGCGGGATCTGCCGCTGCCGCGCTGATCCAGGCGTTCTATGACCATCCTGTAATGAGCGCAGCCGAGATCGAGGAGCGTTCCGGCTCGGTTGCCTCCCAGGCCTATCGGGCCATCGAACGGCTGGCCCAAGCTGGGTACGTCACGGAGATCACCGGGCGCAAGAAGAACCGCGTGTGGGCTGCATCGGAGGTGCTGGCCGAGCTGGACGATCTCGACCACCGCATCCAGGCTGCGATGGAGTGAACTGAGCGTCGAGGTCGCAATGCTCCCGCGTGATCAGTCGAACACTTTGCTCGAGATTCGCGGCCGGCGGGACAGGCTATCCCGCACTCACCACGCATTCGTTTCACACGACCATGGCGACAATGCATGAGAGATCGGTTCGCGGGTACGGAAACCGCTGACTTCCTCGGTCATAAGAACCCGTCGATAACCCCAGGCATCTGCATGATCACCATCAGGGGCAGCCGAAATGATGGGACGGTGACGAGGAGGCCCGATCTGACGGTACGGGCTTGGCCCGGGGCGGTGGCTGAAAGCTCACCTAGAAATAAAGAAATCCCCGCAGGTAGAAGCCCTACGAGGATTTCAGTGGCCCCGACCGGCGTCGATCCGGTGACCTTTCGATTTTCAGTCGAACGCTCTACCAACTGAGCTACAGGGCCTTG
>JAODAO010000051.1 GCA_025463465.1 Glaciihabitans sp.
AAGCCGAAGCGGGCAGAGATCTCCCGCACCCGGGCGCGGGCCCCGGCAAGGTTCAGGCGGCCGCCGAACCCGGTCGCTTCGTGGCCGAGCATCACGTTCTCGGCGACGGTGAAAACCGGGATCAGCATAAAGTGCTGGTGCACCATTCCGATGCCGGCGCTCATGGCATCGCCGGGGCCGGCGAAGTGCTGGACAACGTCGTCGAGGAGAATCTCGCCCTCCTCGGCCTGGTACAGGCCGTAGAGCACGTTCATCAGGGTCGACTTGCCCGCACCGTTCTCGCCGAGCAGGCAGTGGATTTCGCCCGGTTCGATGGTGAGATCGATGTGGTCGTTAGCGACGAGGGATCCGAATCGCTTGGTGATACCGCGAAGTTCGAGCTTCATTTTTCACAATCTAATCCGGACGCTTCTGCGCGAATGGCTCGGGTGCTGGTGCAAATTCCCGGGGAAAAGACAAAGGCCGGGAAGACCAGAGTATCTGGCCTTCCCGACCTTCGGATTATCCGAGTGTTAGCTGGCGGAGAGGTAAGACTTCACCGTGATATCGCCGCTGATGATGTCAGCCTTGATCGCGTCGAGCTCGCTCTGCAGGTCAGCGCTCACCTTGTCCTCGAAGTCGTGGAACGGCGCGATGCCAACTCCGTCGTTCTCAAGGTTTCCGATGTACGGGGTGTTGTCGAAATCGTCGTTCGCCGCGGCGGTGACCACGTCGGAGACGCCGGCCTTGATGCCCTTGAGCACCGAGGTCAGGTACAGCGAGTCGTACTGGGGGAAGGTGTCGTACACGTCAGCGTCGGCACCGAGGAGGGCAACGTCCTTGCCCGAGTCGGTGATTGCGGCACCGGCGCTCTGGAAGATCGGTCCACCAACGGGGAGGATGACGTCTGCACCCTGCTCGATGAGGTTAGTCGCGGTGGTCTTCGCGGTGTCGTTGGCCTCAAAGCCACCGGTGAACGTGTCGAGTCCGATCGTCTGGACGTCGGTACCCTTCTGCTCGTTGTAGTAGGTGACGCCATCGGCGTAGCCCTGCATAAAGATGGTGACGGTCGGGAACTCCTGGCCACCGAAGGTGCCAACGATGCCGGTGGTCGAGTAGTCCGCTGCGGCGTAGCCGGCCATGAATGCGGCCTGGGCGGTGTCGAACAGGATCGGCTTGGTGTTGTCGAAGTCGGGAGCACCGTCGAAGTCGGCGTCTGCCGCGTCGTCGATCAGGGCGAACTCAACGTCGGGGTTCGCGTCAGCGGCCTCGAGGGTTGCGGCGGAGAGCGCGAAACCGACGGTGACGATCAGGTCGCAGCCCTGGTCGATGAGGCTCTGGATGTTCGGGTTGAAGTCGGTCTCGGCGTTGGACTCGACGGTGATCGGCTTGACGCCGATGGCGTCGGACGCCTCAACCAGGCCTTCGTAGCCGAGCTGGTTGAACGACTTGTCCTCGAACCCGCCGGAGTCAGAAACCATGCAGGGCAGGAAATCGGTCGCTTCGGGCGCCGAGCTCGTGCTGGTCTCCGGTGCTGCTGCGCAACCGGCGAGCACCAGTGCGCTTGTTCCGATCAGGGCAAGGCCACCGAGGGTGGTCTTACGTGTTGGGATGCTCAAGATGTCCTCCAAGAAGATGCCCAGCGCGGAACGCCCGGGACTCAGTTGCGTCCACGTTACCCACTGCAGCGGCCGTGTCCACGTCAAATTGAGGGCTGTCGCCGAAGAGTTACCAATCAGCGATCACTCGGAAATCTGACGGAAATATACTTTTTTCCGCAAGCCCCAATTTTTCGGTGGTCCGGGGCGTTGGCGCGTGGTGTTATTTCGGGGTGCTCGGCGAGGTGACCTCGACGGCGCCGGAAGTAATGTCAGCGCGAAGCCCGTCCAGTTCGGTGGACAGCTCGGCCGGGACGGAAGTTGCGAGGTCGTGGAACGGTGCGATGTCCACTCCCCCGTTGTCCAGGGTTCCGACGAACGGGGTGTTATCGAAGGTGCCGTCCATACTCGCCTTAACCGACTCGACCACCGCGTCGCCCGTGTTTTTGAGCACGGAGGTCAGCAGCAGCGGGCGGTATTCGGCCGGGAGGGTGTCGTACCCGTCGTTGTCGACCCAGATCACCGAGACGTTGCCGGCGTCGAGGGCTGCGGCAGCTGCCCCTTCGCCGACCTGCCCGGCTACGGGGAGGATGATGTCGGCGCCCTGGTCGATCAGGCTGGCGGTGAGGGCCTTGCCCTTGTTCACGTCTTCGAAGTCGCCGGTGAACGATCCGTCCTGCTTGGCCTTGTCCCAGCCGAGGGTGGTGACGGCGGTGCCGTGCACCTCGTTGTACTTACTTACTCCGTCGGCGAAGCCATCCATAAAGAGAGTGACGGGCGGCTGGTTGCCCCCACCGAAGGTGGCGACGACACCGGTCTTGGTGACACCGGCGGCGAGGTAGCCGGCAAGGTAGGCAGCCTGGGCGGTGTCGAAGACGATCGGCTTGATGTTGTCGCCGACCACGGTCTCGTCCACAATCGCGAAGTCAACGTCGGGGTTGGCGTTGGCCTGCTCCTCGGTAGCGGTTGCCAGCTCGTAGCCGACGGTGAGGACGAAGTCGCAACCGGAGGCGGCGGCCTGCTCGACGTTGGGACCGAGGTCGGTTTCACCGGTGGAGACGAGCACCTGGGCATCGATGTCGAAGTCGGCGGCGGCCTGCTGCATTCCGGCCCAGCTGGACTGGTTGAACGAGCGGTCCTCGAGACCACCGGAGTTGGTCACCATCCGCGCGCAGAAGTCGGAGGCGCCAGCCGTTGGATCGTCGCTGGCCTCGGGGGCTGCGGCACAGCCGGCGAGCAGCAGGGCGGTACCGGCCAGGATGGCGGCAGTGCGGAACGGCAACGATAGCGACATGGCTGTCGGTCTCCTCGGTGGCTCGGTAGCGTGTGGCCACCACCCGAGCGGGCACTGGACTGCCTCTGACGCTAGCGATCCGCGCGCTCCCCGGGCATGGTCACGGGGACACCGGGGCGGCTTCGTTACCCTTTTGTGACGCT
>JAODAO010000072.1 GCA_025463465.1 Glaciihabitans sp.
ACATCCAGGAGGACGGCATCCGCTTCTGGCACCCGGGCGGCCCGCTGAAGCCGGTTGTCGTCGAGACCGACGTACACCCTGGCTTTATGACCGACTGGCAGCAGCCGCTCATCGTCGCGCTGACCAAGGCCGAGGGTGTCTCCGTTGTGCACGAGACCGTGTACGAGAACCGCTTCGGCTTCACCGATGCGCTGATCGAGATGGGCGCGAACATCGTCGTCCATAAGGACGGACTGTCCGGCATCACCCGCCGCGTACCCCAGCGTCCGCTCGAGCAGGCCGCTGTGATCACCGGCCCCACCAAGCTGCACGGTGCCGACATCCGCGTCCCCGACCTGCGTGGTGGCTTCAGTCACCTCATTGCGGCGCTGACCGCCGAGGGCCAGTCGACCATCAGCAACGTGGGCATTATCAGCCGTGGTTACGAGCACTTCGTCGACAAGTTGGAACTCCTCGGGGCCGACTTCATTTACGAGGGGTAACCCCATGGCCAGCCCCTCGGCCGCAATCCCCGCTCGGTCGGAGAAAACTCCGATCTTTCGTTTCCTTGCGGCCGTGGTCCTGCCACCGATGCACCTGTTGGCCCGGTACGTTCTGCACAACCCGCAGAAGGTGCCGGCCTCCGGTGCGTTTGTGTTGGCGCCGAACCACTTCACGGAGATCGACCCAGTAGTAATGGGGATCGCTCTATGGAAGGTGGGGCGGATGCCTCGCTTCCTGGCGAAGGCGTCACTGTTCACGATCCCGGTTGTTGGGTGGTTGCTCCGCAGGTCCGGCCAGATTCCCGTGGACCGTGCAGGGACACGCGGCAGCGACCCATTGGGGGCTGCCCGCAAAATCGCCAACGAAGGCCTCGGCGTGGTGATTTATCCAGAGGGTTCACTCACCCGCGATCCTGACCTCTGGCCCATGCGCGGCAAAACGGGAGCGGTGCGGATCGCCCTGCAGCAGGGAATCCCGATCATTCCCGCCGCCCACTGGGGAACCCAAAAGGTTATGCCGCGTTACGCCAGAAGAATCAGCCTGTTCCCCCGCAAGACCATCCACATCACCTTCGGTGACCCCGTCGACCTGTCCGCATTCCAGGGCAGGGGCCTCGACTCGAAAACCCTGGCCGAAGCAACCGACGTGGTGATGCAGGCCATCACCGTCCTCGTCGAGGAGCTACGCAACGAAAGCGCGCCGCTGGAGCGCTGGGATCCGACTAAGAACAAACAATCTGAAACAGGACGATTTGACCGACCGTAAGGTAGCCATCCTTGGCGCTGGATCGTGGGGAACCACGTTCGCCAAAATCATCGCCGACGGTGGAAGCGACGTCACCCTCTGGGCGCGTCGCCCGGAGTTGGCCCGCGAGATCAGCGAATCCAAGCGCAACAGCGACTACCTGCCCGGCATCAACCTGCCTCGCAGCCTCAAGGCGAGTGCCCACCTCGAGCAGGTGCTCGACGGGGCCAGCCAGGTCTTCGTCTCCATCCCCAGCCAGACGCTGCGCGACAACCTGCGCCAGTTCCGCTCCCTGATCCCCGCAGACGCGGTGGTTATCTCCCTGATGAAGGGGGTGGAGAAGGGCAGCGGTTTCCGGATGAGCGAGGTCATCGAGCAGGAGCTGGAGATCGGCGACGACCGTGTTGCCGTCGCGTCCGGCCCGAACCTGGCGCTCGAGATCGCCAAGGAGCAGCCGACCGCTGCCGTAATCTCCTCCGCCAACCTCGAAACCGCCACCTCGGTCGCGATGACGGCCACCAACCCCTACTTCCGCTCGTTTGTGAACACCGACGTCATCGGCACCGAGTTCGGTGGGGTGCTCAAGAACCTCATCGCCGTGGCCATCGGCATCGTCGACGGAGTCGGTTACGGCGAGAACACCAAGGCGTCGATCATCACCCGTGGGCTGGTGGAGATGACGGACTTCGCTGTCGCGTTTGGCGCCCGCCCCGAAACCCTGTCCGGCCTCGCCGGCCTCGGTGACCTGATCGCCACCTGCCAGTCGCCGCTGTCCCGCAACAACACCGCGGGGCGCCTGCTCGGGCAGGGCTACTCGTTCTCCGACGTGGTCAAGCAGATGAACCAGACGGCCGAGGGCTTAGCTTCCGTCGCCCCGATTCTCGAGCTCGCCAAGGCCAAGGGTGTTGACATGCCCATCGTGAGCCAGGTCGGCGAGGTTCTGGCCGGTACGCTGAACCCGCGGGACATCGCCCCGCACCTCACCACAGATCCGATGCCCCAGGGGGAGTAGTTGCCAGTGCTCAAAAAGACGGTCGTCCTTTTATTCGGCGGCAGGTCGTCGGAGCACACGATCAGCTGCGCCACCGCCGGCGGTGTGCTTGACGCGATCGACCGCGACAAGTACACGGTGATCCCGGTCGGCATCACCCGTGACGGCGCTTTTATCCTCGAAGAGGACCGCGCCGAGAAGTTCACCCTGAACCCCGACGCGATGCCGCAGATCGTTGACAACGGCACCCGCATCCACTGGCCGGCCTCCGCAGCCTCACGCCAGCTGACTTACAGCGACGCCGCAGGCGCCATCCACCCGCTGGGCGACATCGACATCGTTTTCCCGATCCTGCACGGCCCCTGGGGCGAGGACGGCACCATCCAGGGCATGCTCGAGCTCATTGGCCTGCCCTATGTCGGTGACGGAGTGCTCGCTTCCGCCATCGGGATGGACAAGCACTACGCAAAGATCGTTTTCGCCGCCGCCGGTATCCCCGTCGCACCCGGCGTGACCGTCACCGCCCGAGAGTGGGCCGAGTCCACCGCCTCGGTGGAGGTCTCCGCCGACGAGCTCGGCTGGCCTGTCTTCGTTAAACCCGCCCGCGCCGGCTCCAGCGTTGGGGTCACCAGGGTTGAGGAACTCGCCGACCTCGCCGCTGCCATGGCAGTGGGACTCGCCGAGGACTCAAAGGTCCTGATCGAATCAGCCATCATCGGTCGCGAGGTCGAGTGTGGTGTCCTAGGAGGCCGCGCCGGCGGTGCCCCGCGGGTGTCACTTCCCGGCGAGATTGTGGTTAGCGGAGACGGTTTCTACGACTTCGATGCCAAATACCTCGACGCCCCCGGCATCGACCTCGTCTGCCCGGCAGAGATCACCGACGACGAGGCGGTAATGCTGCGCGACCTCGCGGCCAAGGCCTTCATTGCCATCGGAGGCGCCGGCCTCGCCCGCGCCGACTTCTTCCTCACCCCGACCGGCTTCGTCCTGAACGAGGTGAACACGATGCCCGGCTTCACACCGATCTCGATGTTCCCCAAGTGCTGGCAGGCCAGCGGGATGAGCTACCGCGAGCTAATCGACGAACTCATCGAACTGGGCCTCGAAACCGTCCGCTAACGCCCGGGCAGGTGGTGCAGCCGTTCACCCGGCGGCACACTCCAGCTACAGGCGGGAAAGTCCCGACAGCTGCGCAGACGCCCGC
>JAODAO010000101.1 GCA_025463465.1 Glaciihabitans sp.
CGCGTATGTGCTGCTCAACCTGTTTCCCTACAACAGCGGCCACCTGTTGGTCTGCCCGTACCGCCACGTTTCGACCTACGACCAGGCAACGGAGGAAGAAACAGCGGAAATAGCCAGCCTCACCCAGACGGCGATGGGGGTGCTGACGGCGACCTCCCGGGCGCACGGTTACAACATCGGGATGAACCAAGGCAAGATCGCCGGTGCCGGGATAGCGGAACACCTGCACCAGCACGTTGTGCCCCGATGGGCACAGGATTCCAATTTCTTCCCGATCATCGCCCAGACGAAGGCGGTTCCCCGCTTACTCGGCGAAGTCAGGGCCGAAATCGCAGCAGCCTGGCCGGACGCTCAATAACGTCGCCAGCGGCATCCCCCAGATGTCAACGGAGCACAGCGTGCAACGCTGAGCAGCACCATTCACCGAGCAGTAGGATTTAGGACTATGAGCGACAGCAACACGTCAGACCAGCTGGGTACCAACCGCGTCAAACGCGGGCTTGCGGAAATGCTGAAGGGCGGCGTCATTATGGACGTTGTCAACGCAGAGCAGGCAAAGATCGCCGAGGACGCTGGAGCCGTCGCCGTGATGGCGCTGGAGCGGGTACCCGCTGACATTCGCTCGCAGGGCGGTGTTGCCAGAATGAGTGACCCCGACCTGATCGATGGCATCATCAACACCGTATCGATTCCCGTGATGGCCAAAGCACGCATCGGCCACTTCGTTGAGGCGCAGGTTCTGCAGTCACTCGGAGTCGACTACATTGACGAGTCCGAGGTTCTCTCGCCGGCTGATTACATCAACCACATCGACAAGTGGAACTTCACCGTTCCCTTCGTCTGTGGCGCCACCAACCTGGGTGAGGCGCTACGTCGTGTCACCGAGGGCGCTGCGATGATTCGCTCCAAGGGTGAAGCCGGAACCGGTGATGTCTCCGAGGCAACCAAGCACATTCGTACCATCAAGGGCGAAATCGCAGCTCTGTCCGCCAAAAGCGCCGACGAACTCTATGTCGCGGCCAAAGAGTTGCAGGCACCGTACGACCTTGTCGTCGAGATTGCCCGCACCGGCAAGCTCCCCGTTGTGCTGTTCACCGCCGGCGGTGTCGCAACCCCCGCCGACGCTGCGATGATGATGCAGCTCGGCGCCGATGGTGTGTTCGTCGGATCAGGCATTTTCAAGTCGGGTAACCCGGCCCAGCGCGCTGCAGCGATCGTCAAGGCCACCACTTACTTCAACGATCCTGACGTCATCGCTTCGGCCTCGCGTGGGCTTGGCGAGGCCATGGTCGGCATCAACGTGTCCGACCTGCCCGCACCGCACCGACTCGCCGAACGTGGCTGGTAACACACCGACAATCGGCGTTCTCGCCCTCCAGGGAGACTTCCGCGAGCATCTCGCAATGCTTACCTCCCTGGGGGTGGCTGCTGTTCCGGTGCGTCACGCGAAAGAAATCAGCGATGTATCCGGCCTCATCATCCCCGGTGGTGAGTCGACCGTTATGGACAAGCTGAGTCGGCTGTTTGGTCTCGCCGAACCCATAAAAGCTGCAATCGCGGCGGGACTGCCCGTCTATGGGACGTGCGCAGGTCTGATCATGCTTGCCGACAGGGTGCTTGATTCTATCGATGGCCAGCAGACCCTCGGCGGGCTCGACGTCACCGTTCGTCGCAACGCGTTCGGTTCGCAACTCGACTCCTTTGAGACCGACCTGGACATTCCCGAGATGGGGGAGCCAGCCGTACATGCCGTTTTCATCCGCGCACCGGTGGTGGAGTCGGTGGGGGAGTTGGTGACCATTGTCTCCGCTCTCGACGACGGCCGGATTGTCGCCGTTCAACAGGGAAACCTCCTTGGCACGTCGTTCCACCCCGAAATAACGGGGGAGACTCGTTTTCACGAACGGTTCATCACGATGGTCGAAGACGCCCACTTTCGCTGACGCGGAGGCGACGGGCCAGCGGGATAACCGCTTACGGCGGCAACATCGGGTCTGAATTCGTTCCATAGTTGGTCCATGCAGTTCTATTCCCAACTTCCGGCCCGCCGCGCGCAGCAGATCATCGCGGATGTCGTCGCGCTGGTGGGCGTCACCCTTTCCGTCGTCCTGGGTGTTGCCGTCGGACGGTTGATCCTCACGCTCGCCGGATTCGGACGCGATATAGAGGGAGCCGGTCTCGACCTGCAGCGCACCCTCGGCGACGCTGCGACCACTCTCGGGGGGATCCCCCTTGTGGGTTCGCGGGCCGAGGACACCTTGTCGGATGCCTCGGCCGTTGGGCGTGCCATCGCCGAGGCTGGCCGCGACCAACAACAGCTGGTGGCGACAGCATCCACCATCATCGGCATAGTTATTGCCCTCGTACCGATCGCCCTGATTGCGCGGTACTGGCTGGTACGCCGGATCCGATTCGCGCGTCACGCGACCGAGGTGCGCGTCTTGGCCTCGTCCTCCGGCGGAACCGATTTGCTTGCGCTGCGCGCGCTGGCGTCGGTTCGCCCCGCGCTGCTGCTGGCTGTTTCCGCTGACCCCGTCGGGGACTGGCGTCGCGGCGCGCCCGACACCATTGCAGCGCTGGCGGCCCTGCAACTGCGTGACAGCGGTGTGCGGCGCCCCTGAGGAGCAACTTCCTTGAGCTAATCGGTGGATCCGTGGGTGGCTGCGGCAGAACACAGAGCCGCCGCTGGTTAGAATGATGGGTATGTCAGGCCACTCCAAATGGGCAACCACAAAGCACCAAAAAGCAGTCAAAGACTCGCGCCGTGCCAAGTCGTTCGCCAAGCTCATCAAAAACATCGAAGTTGCTGCCAAGATCGGCGGAGCCGACCTCTCGGGCAACCCGACCCTTGTCGACGCCATCCAGAAGGCGAAGAAGACCTCGGTACCCAACGAGAATATCGACCGTGCCGTCAAGCGTGGCTCCGGGCAGCTGGGTGAATCGGTGGACTACCAGACCATCATGTACGAAGGCTACGCAGCTGGTGGCGTCGCCCTGTTGATCGAATGTCTCACCGACAACCGCAACCGCGCGGCGGCGGATGTTCGCACCGTGATGGCCCGCAACGGCGGCACCATGGGCGACCCGGGCAGTGTTGCCTACAACTTCAGCCGCAAGGGCGTCATCTCCGTTATGAAGAGCGACACCACCACTGAGGATGTCATCCTCGACGCCGTCCTCGATGCCGGAGCTGAAGAAGTCAACGACCGTGGGCAGGGCTTCGAGATCATCACCGAGCCGCACGACATGCTGGCGGCGCGAAGCGCTCTTCAGGAAGCCGGGATCGATTACGAGTCCGCCGACGTCGAATTCGTACCGGGCCTGACAATTGCTGTCGACCTTGAGACGGCGCAGAAAATCTTCAAACTGATCGATGCTCTCGACGACAACGACGACGTGCAGAACGTGTACGGAAACTTCGAGATCCCCGCTGACGTGCAGGCCGCCCTGGACGAAGAGTAGGGCGTGACCATCCGGGTGCTGGGAATCGACCCAGGCCTCACCCGGTGTGGGGTTGGCGTTGTGGACGTGCAAGCGTCGCGTTCGGCGAAGCTGGTGCATGTCAGCGTTATCCGCACGGCCATCGACATGCCGCTGGAGCAGCGACTCCTCGCCATCGGTACGGGCATCGCAGACTTGCTGGACGAATTCCAGCCGTCGGCTGTCGCGTTGGAGCGGGTGTTTGCCCAGCACAATGTGCGCACCGTGATGGGCACAGCGCAAGCCAGCGGTGTCGCGATGCACGCCGCTGCGGCTCGTGGCCTCGCCGTGGGATTGCACACGCCAAGTGAGGTGAAGGCAGCGGTTACCGGGTATGGTGCCGCGGATAAAAAGCAGGTCGCAACGATGGTTGCCCGCGTGCTGGGACTCGACGAATTGCCCACCCCCGCTGACGCTTCCGATGCTCTTGCCCTTGCGCTCTGCCATGCCTGGCGTGGAGGGATCGGCACCCGCGTTACTGGTGGTGCTGCTCTCACGCCGGCCCAGGAGGCGTGGCGCAAGGCCGAGAAGTCGGCGGTCGCTCGTAGGCTGGGCACATGATTTCTTCTGTGCGTGGAACCGTGCTGTCCATCGCCGGCTCCCTGGTGGTCGTCGAGGTTGGGGGAGTGGGGTTGGCTGTGCAAATAACACCGCAGCACGCACTTAGCCTCCGCATTGGCAGCGAAGCCACCCTTCGGACGGCGCTGATCGTCCGGGAGGATGACATGAGCCTCTATGGTTTTGTTGATGGCGACGAGCTCGCCGTTTTTGACGCCCTTCGCGGTGTCACGGGGGTCGGACCTAAGTCGGCCCTCGGAGTGCTTGCGGTAATGGACCCAGGGCAGATAGTGCAGGCGGTCACCCTCGAGGACGACTCAGCGTTCCGCAAAGTCAGTGGCATCGGGCCAAAGACTGCGAAGCTCATCGTTTTGTCATTGGCCGGGAAGCTGCTGATCTCACCATCGGCCACCCGTCGCGCCCCAGCAACGGCCGCCGCAAGCGTCTCGGACAGCGTTCTGGTCGCCCTCGTTGGTCTTGGCTGGAATGAGCGCGTCGCCGCCCAAGCCGTGGACGACGCGGTCGCTGTCGCAACCGACACCGAGCGGGCAGCTGTGCCATCGCTGCTGCGTCTTGCCCTCACCAAACTCGGGCCAGCGAAGTTTGCCGCCAGTGCAACCGCCGGCACCGAAAACGTACTCACATGAGCGCGGTGAACGACGACGCACTTGAAGCCATCCTTCGGCCGGTCCCCGAGTCAGAGGCCGAGCTTGCATTCGAGGGAGCGCTTCGTCCGCAATCTCTGTCGGAGTTCGTCGGACAAACCAAAGTCCGTGGGCAGCTCCAGTTGCTGCTCCAGGCGGCGGCCATCCAGAACCGCACCCCCGACCACATCCTCCTGGCCGGACCTCCCGGACTGGGCAAAACGACGCTTGCTATGATCATCGCCCACGAAAGCGGACGTCCTCTACGGATGTCCAGCGGGCCAGCCATCCAGCACGCCGGTGACCTGGCAGCATTGCTTTCTTCCCTCACTCCGGGCGAAGTCCTGTTCATTGACGAAATCCACCGGATGGCCCGCTCCGCGGAGGAGATGCTCTACCTTGCCATGGAGGACTTCCGGATCGACATCATGGTCGGTAAGGGTGCCGGTGCAACCTCGATCCCGCTCGAACTCGCTCCCTTCACCCTGGTAGGCGCAACAACCCGCTCAGGGCTCCTCCCTAACCCGTTGCGTGACCGTTTTGGGTTCACCGCGCACCTCGAGTTCTACGACGAGCCCGAGTTGGAACAGGTGCTCCGCCGCGCAGCGGTCCTTCTGGAACTCCCCATTGACAAGAGGGCGTTGGCGGAAATCGCCGGTCGTTGCCGGGGGACACCCCGCATTGCTAACCGCCTCCTTCGCCGGGTTCGTGATTACGCCCTCGTGCACGGGTCGGGTGCTGGCATCGATGCTGTCCACGCGGCGCTCGAGCTCTACGACGTTGACCCCCTAGGGCTTGATCGCCTCGACCGGGCGGTGATGCAGATTCTGCTCACCCGCTTCGATGGCGGGCCCGTTGGCCTGAACACACTCGCCGTGTCCGTCGGCGAGGAGTCGGAAACGATTGAATCCGTTGTGGAACCTTTCCTGGTGCGAATCGGACTGATCACGCGCACCCCCCGGGGCAGGGTCGCTACCCGAGAAGGATGGCAGCACTTCGGGCTGGCCCCGCGCGGTCAGGGAGCCCTCTCCGGCAATGACCTATAATTCGAAGTGGCTGCCCAAATAGTTCACTGAGACTGGGCGAGCCCCTCAAACTCCCCTCCGGAAGGCTTCTCATGGACCAGGTTTTTAACATCGCGCTACTCGCCGTACTGGCGGTGCTCGTGTTCTTTATGTTCCGCAACAACAAGAAGCGCAAGGCAGCTGCCGAGGACCTCAAGTCGCAGATTGTTCCCGGTGCTGAAATCATGACGAACTTTGGCCTTTTCGGCAAGCTTCTTTCGGTCAACGAGGTCACAAACGAGGCCGAGGTAGAGAC
>JAODAO010000132.1 GCA_025463465.1 Glaciihabitans sp.
GAAACGGGATCAAAAACACGAGGTTTTTGGCATTTGACATTGTGCACGCTGTTGAGTTCTCAAGGATCGGACGCACCTGATCCCACCTCACGGTGTTCCTCAGGGCAACTTCACAAACCTACCACACTTCATTCACCCGTGTGAACCGTTATCCTGTCGGGCAAAACCTGACAGACGGCCACAACACGGAAAACTGGGAAGTGGTTTTTATCCTAAATCCAACCGGGAAGCAGCTTCAAGAGCAGTTCAGATTGGAAGGGATTCAGTCCCGCTTGAGGCCGGTAAGCGCTTCGGCTTTTCCGCACCTGTGGGGTGACAAGAGATGACAATACGCGGGATTCCGCACGCTGGCAAATAGGCACGGTAACCCGGGCGTGTCATACGAGGAAACACCGGCGTAACAGCACCGAAACACTTGGCCAGGCTCGCCGGCGGCTAGCCGACGACCTACCGGACTGCTCGGTGCGTGGGTGCGCAACGGCTCCTACAGCTCGGTTACCGTGCCCGCGCTGACCTTCCACTTCCGGTCAATGTTGACGTTCTCCAGCATCCGCCGATCGTGCGTCACCAGAAGAAGGGTCCCCTCGTACGCCTCGAGCGCCTGTTCCAGCTGCTCGATGGCGGCCAGGTCCAGGTGGTTTGTCGGCTCGTCCAGCACCAGAAGGTTCACCCCGCGGGCCTGCAATAACGCCAGTCCCGCACGGGTGCGCTCGCCCGGGGACAGTTCCCCCACGGGACGGTTCACGTGGTCAGCCTTGAGGCCGAACTTGGCGAGTAGTGTGCGCACCTCGGCTACCGGCCAATCGGGCACAAGTGCTTCGAAGCTTTCTGCCAGCGGCCTGTCGCCCGCCAGTAATGCACGAGCCTGGTCGATCTCGCCAATCGCAACACTCGCACCGAGACTGCTCGTGCCCGAATCGGGAGCCTGGCGGCCCAACAGTGCTCGCAGCAGGGTGGACTTGCCCGCACCGTTCGGCCCGGTGATACCAATACGCTCTCCCGCATTCACCTGCAGAGATACCGGGCCCAGGGTGAAGTCACCCTGGTTCAGTACGGCATTGGTCAGGGTCGAGACCACGGCGCTGGAGCGCGGCGCAGATCCAATGGTGAATTCGAGCTGCCATTCCTTGCGCGGCTCCTCGACCTCGTCGAGCCTCGCGATCCGGCTCTCCATCTGGCGAACCTTCTGGCCCTGCTTCTCGCTGGACTCCATCGACGCTTTGCGACGGATCTTGTCGTTATCCGGCGACTTCTTCATCGCGTTGCGAACACCCTGGCTCGACCACTCACGCTGGACACGCGCCCGCCCTACAAGGTCGGCCTTTTTGTCGGCGAATTCGTCATACTCTTCCCGACGGTGCCGACGGGCCGTTTCCCGCTCCTCCAGGTACGAGTCGTAACCCCCGCCGAAGACACGATTGGCGCCCTGGGCGATATCGAGCTCAAGCACCCGGGTTACACAACGCGACAGGAACTCACGGTCGTGGCTGACCAGGACAACTCCACCGCGCAATCCGCGGACAAAAGCCTCCAGGCGTTCCAGACCATCGAGATCAAGGTCGTTGGTCGGCTCGTCAAGGAGAACGATGTCAAACCGCGACAACAACAAGGCCGCCAATCCGATCCGTGCCGCCTGCCCACCCGACAGGGACATCATCAGGGCGTCCTCGGCGATATCGGCGCCAAGCGACAAACCCAGGTCGGCAAGTACGACCGGGACTCGCTCGTCGAGGTCGGCGGCTCCCGACGCAAGCCAACGTTCCAAAGCCGTGGAATAGAGGTCGGCGGGGTCGAGTCCATCCGGCCAGAGCGCTGGATCGGTGATGCCCAGGGCCGTCGCGGCGGCATCCATCTCCGCTGTCGCCTCGGCGCAGCCGGTTCGACGAGCGATGTATGCGGCTACCGTTTCGCCTTCAACCCGTTCGTGTTCCTGGGGCAGCCAGCCGATAAAGGCATCCGCAGGGGACAGAACGATGCTTCCGTCCTGCGCGGGAACGATGCCAGCGAGCAGGCGGAGCAACGTCGACTTTCCCGCACCGTTCACTCCCACCACTCCAACAACGTCGCCGGGGGCGACGGTGAGGTCGAGCGAATCAAACAGTGTGCGGTGGGCGTAGCCACCGGCCAGGCCTTTTGCCACCAGTGTTGCGGTCATGCTCCAATAGTCGCACTGCCCACACGGTAAACAGTGCCGTGGCCGCGCCTCGATGGGGTGCGCAGGCGCACAACCGCGTACCCTGAGACCGCTACCGCGATTGGCGCGGGAGAAACGAAAGGCTGCCCGTGGACATCACCCTGCTCCGGTACTTTGTTGCCGTCGCTGAGGAGTTGCACTTCGCTCGCGCGGCGGAGAACCTCAATATTTCCCGGGCGAAACTCGGCTCGGGCATTCGTAAGCTCGAAGAACAGGTCGGATTCCCCCTGTTCGATCCAACGGCTCGGCCGACACGGATGACCAAGGCGGGCGAACTCCTTCTGGTGGAAGCACGCCTCGAACTGGCGAAGCCGCAACAGCCGAAAGCACCGAAGCCCCCGGCCGGCGGCAAGGCCAAGGCATCAAAGGGCAAGGGACGCGCCCCCGCCGTCAAGGGCCAGCCCCAGCCGAACAAGCGCCAGGGCCGCTAGACCTAACCCCTCAGTGGTCCCGAGGCGGGATAGTTGCTGCGATCGGTCAAGCCGTCGAGAATTTCGGCGAGCGCATCCGTGCTGGAGACCTGCGGCTCCCAGTCCAGGATTCGTCTGGCGCGTTCTGTCGACATCACGGGAACGTTGAGCGCAATGTCGAGCCAGCCGGGATCGGTCGCCTGGATTCTGAGGTGCCAGCTCACGGCCATCGCCCAGCGCACCACAACAGCGCGGATGGGGATGGTGGAGCGCGCCCCGAACGTCTCGGCGATGTTGGCCGGGTTGAGCACCGGTTCCGCGGCGATGTTGAACGCGCCGCGGGCACGCCGATCGATTGCTCGCCAGAACGCATCGGCGACATCGTCGGCGTGAACCGCCTGGAAAATAGCCTGGCTGGGCAGAGGCAGCACCGGCAGCCGCAGGGACGGGGGACGAATCGCTTTCAGCCACCGGGTAGGGAAATGGCGACCGAGGAACAACCCGCCCACTTCCGCGCCGGCATCGCGCTGGAAGATCAAGCCGGGCCGCAGGCGGGTGACGATTATGCCGGTGTGCGACTTCTCGAAGTCGTCGAGTGCTCGTTCGTTGATCGCCTTGTACCGGGAATAGTGGGACGTCGCCAGGCCACCGGTTGGCCAGCTTTCGTTTACGCGGCGATGCTTTGGCCCGCTGCTGTACGCGCCAACCGATGACGCGACAACAACCTGCGGCACCTTCGCCGCCGCGACGGCGGCCAGTACATGGGCGGTTCCCGAGACGTTGGTGCGGCGCATCGCCGGTTCGTTGTGGTTGGGCTGAAGTGCCCAGCCCAGGTGGATGACGGCGTCGGCCCCGGCGAAAAGGCGGGTCATCGTGGGCACCGCGGTGGTCTCACCGATGTCGAGCGGGTACCAGCTGACCCCGGCGTACGGCTCGGCCGAAACATCGGGGGTGCGCCGGGCAAAACCGACGATCTCAGTGACTTCCTCAGCAGCCTGGAGACGGCGAAGGACGGCAGTGCCAACGTTTCCGGTGGCGCCAACTACAACAATGCGCATAAAAGAGCCTTATTTCGTTTCGGTTGACGCTAGATAAGCACACACAGATGGGCAAAGGGTTGTGCATCGGGTCATCGTAGGTAGGAGTTGACAATCAGGTCGCCGCGGATGAGCCGGAGCTCCTCGATGAGCCGTTCGATCAGTTTTCCGGAGACGCCGGATGCCACCACATCGTGGGGGCCGATGGGCAGCAGTTTGCCGCAACGGATGCGCACAACCTCCCACCCCGCTGCGCGAAGCAGGCGGTCCTTCCGTTTGTCGATTTCCTCACGCCGGCCCACGTGTTCCAGGCCGTCACGCCCCGTTGTGTCGTATTCGAACGCGACCTTCAGCTCGGGCATCACAATGTCGGGCCAGACCTCAATGTGCTCGAAAAAGGGACGGGGGACGCGGACGGCATTGCAGCTCAGATCGAGGTCAAACGCCTCGCTGAGCCGGTGTCGCAGCGAACCTTCCGCCGCGGACGCCGGCTTGGGCGCCCACGGGCTGGTGAACGCCTCCCCCACCGCGACCGCATCCGCCGCGGCGGCAGCATGACGGCAAATGCGGCAGCGCCGCCCGCCGAGAACCCGCTCGATCGATGCCTCGAAGCTGCCGTGCCCCACGGGGCACTGCCAGAGATAGCGGCGGCTTACGCCGGTTTCCAACGAAACGTCCGGCCGCCTCGACGGCGAGGCCATCGCCACCAGTTGTTCGCGGGTGATAGGTGAGGAATCGAGGCGACGGCAGAGGTAACAGCGATCGTCGTCGGGGTCGCTTTCCACGCGGTCAGGGTCGCGCGGGTGCCCACACCGGTAGACGGGCCGAGCGACGGCTGGTTCGACATCCCCCGCGCCATCGGCGTCATCGGCGTCATCCATCGGCACTCCGTAACGCGCTGATGCCATGGGACGTTTGCGGGGGACGGCGAGGGCAGCGCAATCGGGGCACCACGTGGAGCGGCGACGGGAACCGCCGGGACGCTGCCGCTGCTCCTCAGGCGTTGCAACAAAACGGTGGCCAGAATCGCACTCCCACAGGAGATACACGTCGGCGGCCGGGGGCACCTGAGTCAGGTTGATGCCATGGTTCAGATCGGGGTGATATTGGCGGATGAGGACGGGATAACGTTCCCAATCGGGACGGTAGGTACCAATCGGGTACGGCACCGATTCACCCTTTGTCCACTGCCGCCGTGACCACCACGACTCGACACTCTCCGGCATTCACGCCCTCCCGTAGGGAGCGTACGTCGCACCACCGTCATTTCAACAGCGACGGTGTTTCAACGTGAGCTACTCCCGGGTGGCAACGGTGCTCTCGCGCACAACGAGCTCGGGCTGGAACTCGACGTGACGGGGCTCCAGCGTGGGATCCTCCGCTTCCTCGAGCAAAATCTCGACGGCGGTCTGGCCAAGCAGGATGCTCGGCTGGCTGATCGACGAGAGGGGGACAACGGCGGCGCTGGAGAAGTCGATGTCGTCATACCCGATCAGGGCGATGTCCTGCGGAACCCGGCAGCTGGCATCCCCCTGCATCATCAACGCCTGGAGTACCCCAAGGGCAACAAGGTCGTTCGCCGCGAAGACGGCGTCTGGACGTTCATCGGGCGATCGATTGCGCAGGATCTGGCCGACTCGACGGCCCTCGATCACGGTCAGCGCGGCCGTAGCGATGAACTCGAGGCTGGCGTCGGGATGAGCATCAACGATCTCGCGGCACCCCTGTAAACGATCGCGAACCTGCAGGATCTCCAGCGGCCCGCCCACAAAGGCGATCCGGCGGCGGCCGATACCGACCAGGTGCTCGGCGGCGAGGCGCCCCCCGGCGATGTCGTCGACGGAGACAGAGCTGAAAGCACTACCGGCGCTGGTGCGGTCGACGAGGACCGTGGCGATTCCGCGGGAACGGAGCTGTTCAAGCCGGTGCTCAACGTTGCCGAACGGTGAGATCAGCAGCCCGTGCACCCGCTGCTCATCAAAAAGGTCAAGATAGTTCGCCTCGCGGGCGATGTCCTCGTCGCTGTTTCCGAGGATGACCGACAGCCCTGACTCCGCCGCCTTGTCCTCGGCCCCGCGGGCGAGGTCGGTGAAAAAGGGGTTTCGGACGTCCAGCACGATAAGGCCAACCGTTTTGCTGCGACCGGCCCGCAACTGGCGGGCGGCGTCGTTGCGAATGAAGCCGAGTTCGGCGATTGCCTGCGTAACCCGTTCAACGGTGACCGCCGAGACCTTTTGCGGACGGTTGAGCACGTTGGAGACCGTACCCACCGAGACGTTGGCACGGAGGGCCACGTCCCGAACACTGGCGGCAGCCATCAGACCACCTCGCTTTTCCGGTTCATGCAGTGACAGTACCCGTCACGGCGACGTCGAGTGGATTCTGTTCGGCCGCGGTGCGACCTCACCGTACTGCGATCTGAATCGTTTTTATCAGTACGAAAACTTTACCGCGGTGGATGCCGTGGCCTGCCCTAAGGGCGGCCCACTTCAGATTTGTGCCCTGTTCCGGGGCCAGTAACGACGCCAATCACACCAATATCTTCCCTGATTTCCGCAGCGGCATCCGCCCTGTTGACACCACAGTTACGCGGGGTTTAGTGTTGCGCGCAGCCGCCTGAATCGTTTCATTGAAACCGGGTCAAGCGGCGGACGTATCTATTGCAACGAAGCGATTAGAAAGCAGTTCATCAATGCCGATCAACTCAGAGCCCCCGGGCGCGCCCGCCCTCGAGCTGCGGGAGGTAGAGAAGGCTTTCGGAAGCGTCATCGCCCTGAAGTCAGGCAGCCTCGCCCTCCACCGCAATTCCATTCACGCCCTCGTCGGCGAAAACGGTGCGGGCAAATCAACCCTTGTGAAGATCATCGCCGGCCTCTACCAGCGCGACGCCGGCGAGTTCCTCCTCGATGGCACCTCGGTCGACTTCTCCACAACGGCGCAGTCGAAGAATTCCGGCATCGCCGTGATCTACCAGGAACCCACACTGTTTCCCGATCTCTCGGTCACCGAGAACGTCTTTATGGGTCGACAGCCCACGGGCCGGTTCGGTCGTATCGACCGCAAGGCCATGCGCACCGAGGTCGTTGGCCTTTTTAGGCGCCTCGGCGTGAAGATCGACCCAGACCGCCCGGCAGAGGGCCTGTCCATCGCCGACCAGCAGATCATCGAAATCGCCAAGGCCATGTCCCTCGACGCAAAGGTGCTCGTTATGGACGAGCCGACCGCGGCTCTGTCCGGCGTCGAAGTGGACCGGTTGTTCGCCGTCGCACGCAGCCTGCGCGACGAAGGACGGGCGCTCCTGTTTATCTCGCATCGTTTCGACGAGGTCTTCGACCTCTGCGACAGGATCACCGTGATGCGCGACGGGGAATACATCTCGACGACCCCCACAACCGAGACGACGGTCGACGCGATCGTGCGCCAGATGGTCGGCCGCGACATCACCGAACTTTTCCCCAAACAGGAGACCGAGGTCAAAGAGGTCCTCCTCGAGGTATCCGGGCTCAACTCCACCGGCGTCTTCCACGACATCAACTTCACCGTGCGCTCCGGCGAGATCGTTGGCCTCGCTGGCCTGGTCGGGGCTGGCCGCAGCGAGGTCGCCCGCGCCGTTTTCGGAGTGGATTCCTACGAAAGTGGGACCGTCACCCTCCTCGGCAAAATCATCCCGCCGCGCAACGCCGCCGCCGCGATGAATGCCGGCATCGCTCTCGTCCCGGAAGACCGCCGGAAGCAGGGGCTTGTGCTCGACTCCAGCGTCTCGCGCAACATCACGATGGCGATCCAGAAGCGCCTCACAAAAGCTGGCGTCCTGACCGACCGGTCCGAAAACTCCGCCGCCCGGATCTGGGCCAGCCGTCTCGAGGTCAAGACCAACGCCCTCGACACGGTCGCCGGCACCCTCTCCGGCGGCAACCAGCAGAAGGTAGTGCTCGGAAAGTGGCTCGCTACCAATCCGAAGGTTCTGATCATCGACGAACCAACCCGCGGCATCGACGTTGGCACCAAATCAGAGGTGCACCGCCTGCTGTCCCAGCTGGCCAGCGAGGGGATGGGCATTTTGATGATCTCCTCCGAGCTGCCTGAGGTCCTGGGCATGGCGGACCGTGTCCTGGTAATGCGCGAAGGCCGCATCACCGCAGAAATCAGCCGCGCCGACGCGACGAGTGAGTCCGTTATGTTCGCTGCGACCCAGAGTTCGGAGCACGCGGCATGACCGACACCCTGACCCCAACGCCCAAGCGCGTTCCGGGAGCCAACCCCAACGCCTTCGCGTCAGGCTTCGGCGCCTTTGTAAAGGCCCGCGAAACGGGAATCCTCCTGGCCCTGATCATCCTGGTCGTTGTCGCTACCGCGAAGAATCCCGCGTTCATCTTCAGCCCGGACGGCTGGCGCGACCTCCTACTCACCCCGGCGATCCTCATCCTGATCGCCGTGGGACAGTCGATTGTCATCATCACCCGCAGCGTTGACCTCTCCGTCGGATCCGTCCTCGGTCTCACCGCCTACCTCACCGGTCGTCTTTTCCTCGACATCCCCGGCATCCCGATCCTGGCCGTTTTTGTCGCGGGCATCGTCTTCGGTGGGCTCCTCGGACTGATCAACGGCGCCCTCGTTGCGTTCGCGAAGGTTCCGGCGCTGGTGATCACGCTGGGAACGCTCTACGCCTACCGGGGAATCAACGTCGCCTGGACCGGCAGCGACCGCATCAACGCATCCGATATGCCGAAGGGCTTTCTTGCCCTCGGTACGGGCCAGTTCCTCAGCATCCCGTACCTGACGATCATCGCGCTCGTCGTTCTTGTTGCCGCGGGTTGGTACATGCGCAACATTCGCGCAGGACGCGAGTTCTACGCCATCGGGTCTGATCCGGATGCCGCACGCCTCTACGGCCTGCCCGTTACCCGGCGCATCCTCGTCGCCTTTGTGCTCAGCGGCGCCCTCACCGGCCTCGCCGGTGTGCTCTATGCGGCCCGCTACGGCACCGTGAACTCGCAGGCTGGCTCCGGGTACGAGCTTGACGCCGTTGGCGCCGCCGTCATCGGGGGTGTTGCCATCTTCGGAGGCAGCGGCACGGTGTATGGCGCGGCGATCGGCGCGATCCTCCTCCTCACCATCAACCGGGCGCTGCCGATCCTGGGCGTCCCCGACTTCTGGCAGCGCGCGGTGGTGGGTGCGCTCATCATCGGGGCAATCGTTCTCGACCGCGTCCTGTCCCTCCGACAATCTCGCAAGCTCCTTCAAGAGAGGGACGATTCAGAATGAGCAGCCTTGTGACCGACGTCAGCGCCCCTGCCGTGCGCAGCTACCGCAACTACGACCGCCCCGCCTGGCGTCGCGTCCTCTTCACCCGTGAAACAGCGATCATCGCCCTGCTGGTCATTGTGGTCCTCGTCGCCACGTCAACGGTGCGCAATTTCGACAACCCGATCACGATCACCTACCTGTTCCTCGACATTGCTCCCACCCTGCTGATCGCTTTGCCAATGACGCTCATCATCATTACCGGTGAGATCGACCTATCGGTGGCGAGCACCGTCGGCCTCGCCAGTGTGATCACCGGCACGCTGCACCAGGCCGGGCTGCCGTTCGCGCTGGCCGCGGTGATCGCCATCATCGTTGGCGCCCTCGGCGGAGCACTCAATGGCTTCCTGGTGACCGTCGCCGGACTGCCATCGCTGGCCGTGACTATCGGAACGCTCGCCCTTTACCGGGGGCTCGCCGTTGGGCTGCTTGGCACAACCGCCGTCACCGATTTCCCCGAATTCTGGACCGACATCGCGAAGGCCAAGATCCCCGGCACCCCGGTACCTCTTGTGGTCATCCCGTTTGTTGTGCTGGCCATCGTGTTCGCCATCGTCCTGCACTTCACGCCCTTCGGCCGCGGCATCTTCGCGATCGGGCTGAACGACGAAGCGGCGCTGTTCTCCGGCGTCAAGGTCGACCGCACGAAATTCATCCTCTTCGTCCTCTGCGGTGCCATCTCGGCCCTGGCCGGTATCTACTACACGCTGCGTTATGGCAGCGCCCGCGGCGACAACGCCACCGGCCTCGAGTTGCAGGTGATCGCGGCCGTGCTCCTTGGCGGTGTCTCCATCTTCGGCGGCCGTGGTGCCCTCCACGGCGTCATCGCCGGTGTCATTCTCATCGGGATCATCGCCAGCGCACTCCGCCTGGCCAACGTGACCTCCGACGTCATCAACATCATCACCGGAGTGCTGCTGGTGCTCTCGGTGGTGTCAACAAGCTTCCTGGCATGGCTGCACAAGGTGCGGACGAAACCGGGAGGAACCAAGAAACCGGCCAAGGGCGCCTAAGCCCGGGCCGACCGTCACCGACACTGCACTCACCTTCCTCCCCCGGCGCCCCGCCGGCAGGGCAGAACAATTCGAAAGGCTAGAAACGATGAAGTTTCCCACCATCGGCTCGCGTACGCGGCGAGTCGGAACGATCACGGCACTGGCAATGACCGTCGCTCTCGTTGCAACCGGCTGTTCCGCCTCCGACGGCGATGGCGACTCCGGCGGCTCCGGCTCCGGTGAAAGCGACTACGCCATCACCTTCCTACCGAAGAACCTCGGCAACGCCTACTTCGACACCTCAGACGCCGGCGGAAAAAAGGCCATCGAAGAGTTCGGTGGCACCTACGCCGAGGTCGGACCCGCCGAGGCCAGCCCCGACGCCCAGGTGAGTTACATCAACACCCTCACCCAGCAGGGAGCCAACGGAATCGTCGTCTCGGCGAACGACCCCAAGGCCATCTGCGACGCGCTGAATGAAGCTCGCGATGCCGAGGTCAAGGTTGTCACCTTCGACTCTGACACCAACGCAGAATGCCGCGACCTGTACATCAACCAGGCCACCGCCGAGGGAATCGCCAAGGCGCAGGTCGACCTGATCACCGAGCAGATCGGTGACGCCGGCGACATCGCGATCCTTTCCGCATCCGCCAACGCGACCAACCAGAACGCGTGGATCGACCTGATGAAGAAGGACATCGAGGCCAACCACCCTGACGTCACCGTTGTCGACACCGTCTACGGCGACGACGACGACCAGACCTCGTTCGACAAGACCGCAGCCCTGCTGCAGACCTACCCGGAACTCAAGGGAATCGTCTCGCCAACCACCGTCGGTATCGCCGCGGCTGCCCGCTACCTGTCGACCTCGGACTACAAAGGCAAGGTCGCGCTGACCGGACTCGGAACCCCGAACCAGATGCGTGAATACGTCACAGACGGCACCGTCACCGCGTTCGCGCTGTGGAACCCGGCTGACCTCGGCTACCTCGCTGCGTACGCCACAAAGGCCCTCATCGACGGCGACATCACCGGAAAGTCCGGCGACACCTTCGAGGCCGGCGACCTGGGCTCCTTCACCGTCGGCGACGACGCGACGGTTCTGCTCGGCGACCCGTTCACCTTCAACGCAGACAACATCGGAGATTTCGACTTCTAAGTCGATCCTTCGGGGCATCCGCCCTTGCGGTTCCCGGGGTCATCACCAATGGCCCCGGGAACCCTCCCCCGTCACCCCGCCGGAACACAAGCGACACAGCGCCCCGGCACCGCTCACAGAAATGAACCTCGGTCGATGAGCCAGCCCACAACAGGTAAATACTGCTTCCAATTGCAGGTGAAACCCGACCACATCCAGGCATACAGCCTCGCCCACGCGGCAGTCTGGCCAGACATGCTCGCCGCCCTGCACGCGGCCGGCTACCGCAACTACTCGATCTTTATGCGCGATGACGGCCTGGTCATCGGCTACTTCGAAACGGACGATCTCGAGGCGTGCCAAACCGGCATGGCCGCTGCCGAAGTAAATGCCAGGTGGCAGGGCGCGATGGCCGAACACTTTGTGGGCCTCGACGTTCCCGCCGACCAGGCGTTCGGCTACCTCGCCCCGGTCTTCAACCTCGAGGACCAGCTCTCACGGGTGTGATTGTGCATCCTCCGGCCAGACGTTACGCTATAAATGAAACGATTCATTTACCGGTGATGGTCAACATGTCCCAACGAACCCAGCACACAATGAAAGAGAATTCCAATGGTGAAATTCAGCGATATCTCGTCTGAACTCGAGGCGCAGGCCATCGAGCTCCCGTCCTGGGCCTTCGGCAACTCGGGCACCCGCTTCAAGGTGTTCTCCACGCCGGGAACACCCAGGACCCCGCAGGAGAAGATCGCCGATGCCGCCAAAGTGAACGAGCTGACCGGGCTATCCCCCAGCGTCGCCCTGCACATCCCGTGGGACAAGGTGGATGACTTCGCCGGGCTCAAAACGATCGCGGAGGACCTCGGCATCAAGCTGGGAACCATCAACAGCAACACGTTCCAGGACGACGACTACAAGTTCGGCAGCCTCACCCACACGGATCCGCGCATCCGCCAGAAGGCCATCGACCACCACCTCGAATGCATCGACGTGATGGACGAGACCGGCTCGCGCGACCTCAAAATCTGGCTGGCCGACGGCACCAACTACCCGGGCCAGCAGGACATCCGCACCCGCCAGGACCTCCTCGCGGACTCGCTCGCGTCGATCTATGCGCGCATCGGCGAGAACCAGCGCCTCGTGCTCGAATACAAGTTCTTCGAGCCGGCGTTTTACCACATGGATGTCCCGGACTGGGGCACCTCCTACGCCCAGGTCCTCGCCCTCGGCGAGCGCGCGCTGGTATGCCTCGACACGGGCCACCACGCCCCCGGCACCAACATCGAGTTCATCGTCGCTCAGCTGCTGCGCCTCGGAAAGCTCGGCTCGTTCGACT
>JAODAO010000141.1 GCA_025463465.1 Glaciihabitans sp.
CCGGCAACAGGTAGGGGACGCTGGCGGGCAGGCGCATTCGCAGTAACGTCTTCCACCAGCCGACGGCGTAGGTGTGCATCAGCTCGACGTGCGCCCGGTCCGGCGATTCGAGGCCGCGCAGGGCACCGATGGAGACGGGGAAAAACGCCAGGTAGGAGGCGATTAACGCCACCGACATCCAGTCCTGCCAATCGAACGAACCGATCTCGATCTGCGCCCCCCAGCGCCTCACGAGCGGGGCGATCGCGATCAGCGGCACCGTCTGGCTGAGGATGATCCAGGGCAGCAGCGCCGACTCCGCGGTACGGAAGCGCTGCATCAGGATGGCCAGCAGCATCCCCACGACCACCCCGACTATCCAGCCGACCGCCGCGACGGCGAGGCTGAAACCGGCGGCCTGCAGGACGGCCAGCCACAGCGCCGGCGAACCGGTGGCCGAGGTGACCGGCTCGCCGAGGCGCTCCCACATCGTCCACAGGTGCGGCATGGCGAGGTCGCTGGTGCGCGGCAGGACGGTGATCCCCCCAATAAGAACACCGTCCGCCGGACCAAGCGCTTTGTAGATTTCCCACAGCGCCGCCAACAAAAGCACTCCCAGGACGCCGAAGACCGCCGGTCGCACACGCGCCCCCGGCGACGTTGCGCGGAGGGAAACGCTCGAGCCGGCTGCGCTCATGCCTTGGCCGTGATGTGGTCGCGCATGGCGGGGATCACGGTTTCGCCGTACTGGCGCATCGTCTCCTCCTTGTTGTCGTGCTGGAGATACCCGGCGAATTGGTCGACGCCGAGCTCCTTGAGAGCCTTCAGCTTCTCGATGTGCTGGTCGGCGGTGCCGAGCACACAGAACCGGTCGACGATCTCGTCCGGCACAAAGTTGGCGTGGCTGTTGCCAGCACGGCCGTGCTCGTTGTAGTCGTACCCTTCGCGGCCCTTGATGTAGTCCGTCAGGGCCTTCGGTACCGCTGAACCCTCGCCGTATTTGGCGACGATGTCGGCGACGTGATTTCCCACCATCCCGCCGAACCAGCGGTTCTGGTCTCGCATATGGGCCCAGTCGTCACCGATGTACATCGGGGCGGCCACACAGAATTTGACCGACATCGGGTCGCGTCCGGCGTTCTCGGCGGCGGCGCGGACCGTTGTGATCATCCACTCTGCGACGTCGAGGTCGGCCATCTGCAGGATGAAGCCGTCGCCGACCTCGCCGGTGAGTTTCAGGGCGAGGGGTCCGTATGCGGCCACCCAGACATCCAGCTTCGATCCGACGCTCCACGGGAACTGCAGCGTCGCGCCGTTGTATTCGACGCTGCGGCTGTTGGCCAGTTCGCGGATGACGTGGATCGATTCCCGCAGGCTCTTCAGGGTCGTCGGCGCGCCGTTGGTAACGCGCACGGCGGAGTCACCGCGGCCGATGCCGCAGATGGTGCGGTTGCCGTACATCTCGTTCAGGGTCGCGTAGGTGGACGCCGTGACCGTCCAGTCCCGGGTGGCAGGGTTGGTCACCATCGGGCCAACGATGACCCGCCGGGTCTCGGCGAGAATCTGGCTGTAGATCACATACGGCTCCTGCCAGAGCAGGTGCGAGTCGAAGGTCCAGACGTGGCTGAAGCCGTGCTGTTCGGCGAGTTTCGCTAGGGCGACCGTCCGTGAGGCGGGCGGGTTGGTCTGGAGTACTGCTCCAAAATCCATGCTGTGTCCTTTAGTTCCCTGTGTTCGAGGGGTAAGCGTTGCCATCGGGATGCCCTGGCCGGCGGGAGGAGGGTCGACCCCACGCATCCACCGGCGCCGGGGTCAGATCAGGTACTGGGAGAGGCCGCGTTTGAAGTATTTGCCGTCGCCCTTGGCGCCCAGGTACCGGTTGTTGTCGACGATGACCTTGCCGCGGGACAGCACGGTGTCAACGTGGCCGTTGATCTCGTAGCCCTCCCAGGCCGAGTAGTCCATGTTCATGTGATGGGTTTTACCCACGCCGATGGAGGTGTGGCCGTTCGGGTCGTAGATCACCACGTCGCCGTCGGCGCCGGGCTGGATAACACCCTTTTTGCCGTACATGCCGAACATCCTGGCCGGTGTGGTCGAGGTCACCTCGACCCAGCGCTCCAGCGAGATGTTGTTGTCCACAACGCCCTGGTAGATCAGGTCCATCCGGTGTTCGACGCTGCCGATGCCGTTCGGAATCTTCGAGAAGTCACCGATTCCCATGTCCTTCTGGCCCTTCATACAGAACGGGCAGTGGTCGGTGGAGACCATCTGGATGTCGTTTGTGCGCAGCGCCTGCCACATATGGTGCTGGTGGCCCTCCGCCTTGGAGCGCAGCGGTGTTGAGCACACCCATTTCGCGCCCTCGAAGTCGCCCCATTCCTCGCTGCTGGCGCCGAGCTGGTCCTCCAGCGACAAGTAGAGGTACTGGGGGCAGGTCTCCCCGAATACGTTCTGGCCGCGGTCACGAGCGATCGCGATCTGTTCCACCGCCTGCTTGGCGCTGACGTGAACCACGTACAGGGGCGCACCGGTGAGGTTGGCCAGCATGATCGCGCGATGGGTCGCTTCCTCCTCCGCCTGCCACGGCCTGGTCAGGCCGTGGTTGTAGGGGGATGTGTTGCCGGCGGCAATCGACTGCTGCACGAGGAGGTCGATGACACTGCCGTTTTCCGCGTGCATCATCATCAGGCCGCCGTTGCTGGCCGCCTTCTGCATCGCCTTGACGATCTGCCCGTCGTCGGAGAGGAACACTCCCTTGTAGGCCATAAACAGTTTGAAGCTGGAGACGCCCTCGTTGATCAGTTCGTCCATTGCCGTGAGCGAGGAGTCCTGCACGTCGGAGAGGATCTGGTGGAACCCGTAGTCGATCGCGGTGTTGCCAGCGGCTTTCTCGTGCCACAGCTTGTACTGGTCGAGGACGTTCTCGCCCGCGTACTGCACCACGAAGTCGACAATGGAGGTGGTGCCACCGTGGGCGGCAGCGCGGGTCCCGGTCTCGAACGTGTCTGAGGCGTTGGTTCCCCCGAACGGCATCTCCATGTGGGTGTGCGCGTCAATGCCGCCGGGGATCACATACTTACCCGCGGCGTCGATCACCGTGTCGACGTTCGACTCGATATCAAACCCCAACAGGGTCGACCCGGGCGACAGGACGGCGGCGATCGTCTCGCCGTCGATCAGGACGTCCGCCCTGCCGGTTCCGGTCGAGTTCACAACCAGGCCATTTTTGATCAGTGTCTTCATCGGGCTACTCCTTTGCAGCGCTCAGCCGCGGTCGTCGGTGTTACGGCTTCGGGATCGACGTGTACGACTCCGGGCGACGGTCGCGATAGAACTGCCAGTTGTCACGAACCGTGCGGATCATGTCGAGATCGAGATCGCGGATAACGATCTCCTCGTTCTCCCCGCTGCCGTATTCCCCGATCAGGTTTCCCTGCGGGTCGACGAACTGGCTGTTGCCGTAGAAGGTCACGGCGAGGTCACCGTATTCGTTGTCCTCGCGGCCAACGCGGTTGGGGGCGGCGACGAAGTACCCGTTCGCCCCGGCAGCTGCCGGCTGCTCGATTTCCCAGAGGCGGTTGGACAGCCCTGGCTTGGTGGCGTTCGGGTTAAACACGATCTGGGCGCCGTTCAGTCCGAGCTCGCGCCAGCCCTCCGGGAAGTGGCGGTCGTAGCAGATGTACACACCGATCGGCCCAACGGCCGTGTTGAAAACCGGGTAACCCATGTTTCCGGGGCGGAAGTAGAACTTCTCCCAGAACTTGTCGAGGTGGGGGATGTGGTGCTTGCGGTACTTGCCGAGGATGGTGCCGTCGGAGTCAACAACAACGGCGGTGTTGTAGTAGACCCCTGGCATGTCCTCCTCATAAATGGGAAGCACCATCACCATGTTCAATTCCTTCGCGAGCGCGGCGAAGCGCTGCACGATCTCGCCGTCGGCTGGCACGGCGTAGTCGTAGTATTTGACGTCCTCGGTGATCCCGAAATATGGGCCGTAGAACAGCTCCTGGAAGCAGATCACCTGCGCCCCGTCGGCCGCCGCGTCTCGGGCGAACTGTTCGTGTTTGTCCAGCATGGATTCCAGGTCACCCGTCCAGGTGGTCTGGGTAATTGCGGCTCGTACGATGGTCATATATCTACCTCCGGCAACAGGACTACGTTTTGTTATTATTCGGCGTAAACATTTCTCTTACGTTTCCGCTTGTGACGGTGGCGTAAACATAACGGGGGTTCAGGTGAAGTCGATAGCCCTGGCGGTCGATATCGCCACCCCCAGCGGCATCGCCGGGGCTATCGCGCGGCTGATCAGCTCGGGTGACCTTGCCCCGGGCGATCGGCTGCCCACCGTCCGCGAACTCGCCGCCGACCTGGGAGTGAGT
Source organism: Glaciihabitans sp. (assembly GCA_025463465.1). GTDB lineage: Bacteria > Actinomycetota > Actinomycetes > Actinomycetales > Microbacteriaceae > Glaciihabitans. The sequence goes on from JAODAO010000141.1 coordinate 4,362, forward strand.
CCGGCCACGGTCAGTCACGCCTGGCAGGCGCTCGCCGGTGTTGGCCTCATCGTCTCGCGCGGCCGCAGCGGATCGTTTGTGCAGGCGACGAACACCACCTGGATCCCCCCGCGCTCGCGAAATCTCGCCGACCAGCCGCTCGCCCGGCTCGACCTGTCACGGGGAACCCCCGATCCCCTGTTGCTTCCCGACATCGCGCCGGCGTTGTCGCGGGTGTCGTCCCGCGCCGCGACGGCCAGCTACCTCGACTCCCCCGTTGTCCCGGAGCTGGAGGAGCTGCTGGCCAGGAGCTGGCCCTATCCCGTCGAGTCCATCACCGTGGTCGACGGCGCGATGGATGCCCTGTCCCGGGTCCTCGACCTCGTTCTCCGCTTCGGATCGCGGGTGGTTGTTGAGAACCCCGGGTTCCCGCCCCTGTTCGACCTGCTCGAACTGCTCGGTATCGAGCGTATCCCCGTAGAAATAGACGAGCAGGGGATCGTGCCGGACGCCCTGGCACACGCGCTCAAACTGTCCCCCGCCGCGATCGTCCTGCAGCCACGCACTCAAAACCCCACCGGCGCCTCGATGAGCCAGGACAGGGCGAAGGAGCTGGCCAGGATCATTCGCACCAGCAGGACGGCCGACAACACGGTCATCGTGGAGGATGACCACTCCGGCGAGATCAGCGGCGCCCCGGAAGTGAGCCTCGGCAGCTACCTGCCGGAACGGGTCCTCCACATCCGCAGCTTCTCCAAGTCGCACGGACCCGACCTGCGCATCGCCGCCGTCGGCGGCCCTGAACACCTCATCGACCGGCTGGTCGCCCGCAGGCTGCTCGGCCCCGGCTGGACCTCCCGGATGCTGCAGACGATCCTGTTCGACCTGCTCACCAGCGCGAACACCATCGACCAGGTCAGCGACGCACGACGCATCTACCGGGGGCGGCAGAAGGCCCTGAGCGACGCGCTCGCCGGCCAGGGGTACCCGAGCAGGGTTCCCGATGGGATCAACGTGTGGATGCGCGTGGACGACGAACGCAATGCCGTTGTCCAGCTCGCGGCCGCAGGCATCAGGGTCGCCGCCGGGACCGCTTTTCTTGCCGCTCCCGGTGGCCAGTTCATTCGCGTGACAGCGGGGTTGGTGCGCGACGATTTCAGCGGCGTTGCCGCGCTTCTCGCCGCCGCTACCCGTGCGTAAGCCGAGAATTCGACAGGTCTAAGTCACTCGTTTGCACGAACTGGGACGCCCGGTTGCAAAATGTAACGTCGCGGTGACGTTTGCGTCACGGTGTTGCCGAAAGACTCCTCCCACTCATACAAGGGGAGTGCCATGAACGACGTGACCTACGCGGAACATATAGACCACCATTCCGGCAGGCCCGGCAACCTCCGACGGATCCTGTCCGTTCTGGCAGTCACCTTTCTGGTTATTGCACTGACCTGGGGCTGGGTGGGATCGGCTGACAGCGCGAGCGCCGTCACCGCACCGGCGATCAGCCAATGCAACGGGTCCGACAACGTCGGCGGCCAGGGGGTCGCCTGCACCGTGCTCGTGGAGAACACCCTGAACACGGCTACGGGTAGTGCCACGTCACGCGTGACGGTGACCGACTGCCACGGTCCCGCGAACTTCGCTCCGGCCTGTGCCTCGGTTGTGACGTCGTTCGACCGACTGACGACATCGGTCAACCAGTGCAACGAGTCTGGCAATGGTGGCGGTGGCACGGTCGTCTGTCGGGTAACGGTGGCCAACGTGGTTATCGGCTCGTCCACCGTCACCGCCGCAACGGGGAACCAGTGCAACGGTTCCGGCGCGGGAGGCGGCGCGCTTCCCCTCGCCTGCAACACCCCGGCCAATACAACCAATGCAACCATCGACCAGTGCAACGGGTCGGCTAACGGTGGCGGCGCAACGGCTCGGGTTCAGTGCATCCTCAACCCGTCAACACAGGTCGCGGCAATACCGGTCACCATCAACCAGTGCAACGGATCTGCCAACGGTGACGGCGGGACCGTCCGCTGCATCTCGACGATGTCGTCTCGCGTCCAGGCCGCGGTATCGCCAACGCCATCGCCGTCCGCGACCCCGACCGCTTCGCCCTCGCCCACCGCGACGCCCTCGGCGACCCCGAGCGCACCCGCCACCCCAATTCCATCCCCCTCGGCCACACCGCCGAACGGTGGAACACCGACCCCGACCCCCACCGCGGGCACACCGGAAAGCCCGGGCACCCCGACCACACCAGGAACGCCTGGCACGCCTGGCACGCCTGACCAGCCCGGCACTCCTGACAATCCCGGCACTCCTGACAACCCCGACGTTCCCGGAACGCCCGGAACACCGGTCAGTCCTGGAACGCCCGGCACCCCGGGAACCCCAACAACTCCGGCTACCCCGGTGATACCGGGAACACCCGGAGCCACTCCGAGCCCAACTACCCCAGCGGTGCCTGCCCCTACCCCGTCGGCCAGTGCTGTCGCGGAGAACCCCGGCACATCAACTCCCACCCCCATCGCAACCACACCCAACTCAACCGAGGGGATGCTGGCGGCGACCGGAACTGCAAACGGGCCGACCATCGCCCTAGCTGGACTAATCCTCATATTTGCTGGTGCGCTGGCACTTACGGGAATCCGGGTCTCTCGCAGGGCCCGTGATAGCAGGAACGACCGTCGCACCTCCTGACCGCATCCTCCCCGGCCCGGGTGCCGCTGCGAGGTTCACAGAATCTTCGCAGCGGCGCCCGACAAAACGTCGCTATGGTTACCTGACGTGGAGGTCGGGGGGCCCGGAAATGCAGGTTGAGCGGTGGACGCTACTCATTGTTCGAGAAGCGATGCTGCACGGTTTGACCCGGTTTCCCGATTTCCAGCTGAGCCTCGGAATCGCTCCCGAAATGCTCGCAACGCGACTGGACGATTTGGTGAGCGCGAACGTTTTCGCCGTCACTCCCGGCTCGGAATACGTCCTCACCCCAAAGGGCTGGGAGCTGGAACCAGCGATCGCCGCGCTCGGTGCGTGGATGGAGCGATGGGCTGTCCCCTATCCGAACACCACGACCTTCGCGAACAGCACAGAGTTGGCGCGACCACTGGTCGGCATCTCTATGATGGGCGACCCCATCGATTCGTCCCCGGTGATATCGGGTGATGACAGCGAAGCAACACCGCTGACACGGGCACGAGCCTCGACCGACCCACGGGCGAAACCGCTGGTACCGATCGAGATAACCGTTCTAGGGGCATTCGCCCTCCGGGTCGGCGGCAAGCCGGTCGGGCCTCTGTCTGTCGGTTCGCAACGCCTGCTGGTATTCCTGGCCCTGCACGACCGCGAGGTAGGCAGGGCGGCGATGGCTGGCCGGATGTGGCCGGAGGCGTCCCACGAGCGGGCTGGTATCAGCTTGCGCTCCGCCCTCTCCCGCCTGGACGCCCCGACCCGGGAGGCGATCATGATCGCCTCTGCGGGGTTGAGCCTCGCGGAAACGGTTGTGGTTGACCTCAGAGAGGCCCGGCTTCTCGTCAACCGACTCCTGCAGCCCGGCGCCGTCACCCAGAGCGCCGACCTCTCCCCCGCCGCCCTGGCTGTGCTGTCAGGCGAACTACTGCCGGACTGGTACGACGATTGGGTTGTCACGGAAGCCGAGGACTGGCGCCAGCAGCGGCTCAACGCGCTCGAGGCTGCGACGGATATTCTCATCGGACTCGGCCGCCTCGCCGAGGCCGCCGGCGCCGCCCGTGCCGCGATCAAGGTGGATCCCTTGCGGGAAAGCGCCCACGCTGCGCTGATCAGGGTTCACCTCTCGGAGGGTAACCAGTCGGAGGCGCTTCGGGTCTTTGAGCGCTATCGGGTGCTGCTCCTCGCAACCCTCGGGCTGGAACCGACCGGACGACTTATGGAACTTGTCCGCTCCATCAGGGTGCACCTGCACCGGGTTCAGGATCCCGGATTCAGGTCCCCAGGGTTCCCGCCCCGTTACGGAAGCGCATAGCCAGTATCCGCCGCAGCAGCGTGACGGGGACAAACGTCGCGCGCAGCCGGGCAGGCACCCCCGCTCGGGCTCGCAGCGCAGCGAGCACGTCGGCGACCGCGGCGACATCCACCTGTCCCTGGGCCGCAGACGACGAAGCGTAGACCTCCCGCTCGATCGCTACCCGGAGGTTCGCCAACTGGTCGACGGCATTGCCGACGAGGGCACCACTGGCCGCGAGCTGTGCCGACAGGTCACGCGGGGTGTGTGCTGCTGGCCCGGTGAGGCCGAGGTCACGGGCCGTCTCGATAATCTCACGCCAGGCGACTGTCGCCGGGGCGCGGCCTCGACGGATGGCCGACATCCGCGAGCTTCGCAACGCACTGCGCGCGATCAGCGGGGCACAGAGAAGCAGCAGCACGGCGAGGACTATCAGGCCCCTCCACCATGACACCGTGTTCGCGGTGACTCCGGATCCGGTGACCGCCTGGTTGGTTGTGGCGGGCGCAACCGAGGGAGCCGAGGTTGGGGCCGCGCTTGGCACCACCGATGGCTGCGGCGTCGCTTCGTTGATGTTCGGTGTTGCGGGGTTGTCAACACCGGTCGGCAGGTAAACAGGGACAACACCGCGGCCCGGCGTCGGCTCGAAGCGTACCCAGCCGGTGCCCTCGAAATACAACTCCGGCCACGCGTGAAGGTCCTGGGATGAGACGGTGAATTCGGTGCTGCTGCCAGTGGTGTTCGTTGCATCTCCCGGCAGGAAACCGACGACGACCCGCGACGGGATGCCCAGGGTTCGGGCCATCACCGCCATCGCGGAGGAGAAGTGCACGCAATATCCGGTTCGCGCCTCGAGGAACGGCACCAGGACGTCGAGGCCTGAACCATCGAATCCCTCCGCAACCGGTGCCTCCTCCGAGTAGGTGAAGTCGCCGCCGCGGAACCAGTCCTGCAGCGCGATGGCCTTGTCGTAGTCGGTTGCAGCGTCGCCGACGACGTCGGCTGCCATCTCAGCCACCATCGGGTCGAGCCCTCGCGGCACCTCGGCCAGCGGAAGCGCCGATGAGTCGCCCGCCGCTTCCAACTGGTCGGAAGTGGGTTGCAGGTCGAGGCTGTTCACGGTGTATTCCTGGCCGCGCATGTTGGCGTCGCGGGTGCGAATGGACAGGCCGTCCGGCTCCCAGAACCAGTCCCCGGTCAGCCCGGTAATGCTCGTTGCCGGGTAGGGAACGGGCAGCCAGCGGCCGACGGCGTTCTCCACAACAACCTCGGTCGCCGCCGGGACGGTGAGGACATCGGCGCTGAGCCCGGGGGCCCCGCCGATCGCGGCGACGTCGTTCTCTGGCATGTTTTCGACAGACACGGGCTCCCACTCGCGTCCGCTGAATTCGACCAGGGTTGTCAGCCGCAGGTACTCGCCCTGCGAGCTGGCGCTCTGGTAGGTGAGGGCCGTGGTTGGCGCCCCTCGGCGGAGGTCATCGCCGAGGGTCACAATCGGGTTGATGCCGGTGGCCACGGAGCCACCGGAACCGCCGGAGAGGTTCTGGTTGACGGGAGGGAGGACAAACGGAACAACCAGGGCGCCAATGATGGCGACAACACCGAGGCCGACGGCGACACTGGTTTGCACACGACGTGACCGCGGTCGCAGCAGCAGGAGGTAAACGACAGCGACGAGACCAAAGAACAGCGGGTTGGCGAGCGTGGGATCAACGATGCCGGGTACCGTGAGCACAACCAGGAGTGGAATGCCGGCCAGTGCCGGTGCCTTCCACCAGATCGCGATGGCATCAACGAGCAGGGCGATGGCGGCGAGCAGGGCCGCAAGGATAAGTCGGATGCCTTCCGTGGCCTCGGCGGGGATGCCCTGCTCGTTGATCGAAGCGGAACCCTCACCAGCGAGCTCGCGGAACCGGTCGAACGTCTCTGAAGTAGGGACCACCCCGAGGATGGCGGTGCCAGAGGCGAAGATGAAGGTGAGCGTCACCAGGCCAACGATGGCGGCGACGACGGTTGGCAGGATCCGCGGTCTGACAAGGAAACGCGTGAGGGCGGCGGCGCCGAGAACAAGGGCGACAACCGCGACGGTGATAAACCACCAGAGGGCGCCGGAAAGCAGGCCATTCAGGCTGCCGATGCACAGGGCGAGCCCGACCAGCAGGAGGATGCTGATACGGGAATTTCCGGTACTGCGGCTGCGTCGCGGGTCCTGGCGTCCCGCGCCAGCACGCTGCTGCGGCGACTCGGGCTGGGAGATGACCGCTCGCGGCGGGGTGGGGCGGCCCGAGGGCGGGCGGCGGGTGCTGACGCTCATCGGGCGCTTCCCCCGGTGAAGCGGGCGATGCTCGCCCAGGCGAGTGCCGGATCGTCGGTTTCGCGGACCGGTACGCAGGTCCAGCCCGCCTCTGTCAGTTCGGTGAAGGCGCGGGACGACCGGCGGCCGATCACAAACGCGATGCCGAGTTCGAAGGGCCGACGTTGGGCGGCGACCCATCGGAGCGCCTCCGGCTCCGGTTCGGAGATGATGGCGAAAACGGGCCCATGCAGGCCCTCGGGACGTTCCTCCCCGGCGATGCCACCGTTGCGGGGAAGGGGCGCGTTGCTCGGCGCGATCGCGGCGAGGCTGACCAGGAACGCCAACTCACCGCCGGCGCCGCCGTTGGCGTCGGCGAGTGGGGTGACCTGGGCTGGACCGGTCTCAACGACCTGGACAAGAAAGCCGGCGCGGTGCAGGTGCACCCCGAGCGAGGCGAGCATACGCACGGCCCATTCGAAACTGCCGCCTGCGCTGTCGCTGCCGCCGAGTTCCGCCCACGCGTCCGGGTATCCGCCACTTCGGGTGTCGATCAACAGGCGGGCCTCTGGATGGGTGCGCTGTTCTTCCTGGCGGACCATCAGTTCGCCATGCCGGGCGGTAGCGCGCCAGTGGACGCGGCGCAGGGCATCGCCGCTGCGGTATTCGCGGGTCATCAGGTCGTCGTCGCTGCCGGCGCTTCGTCGTTGGATGAGTCGCGCTGAACCGTCCCCGGCGATGATCGACGGCCCACCTTCACCGAGCGGCGCCACCGCCGGGACCACGGACAACTTTTGCACCCCACCAAGCGAGGAGCTGCCGGTCGCGAGGGTAAACGGGTCGGAGTACTCAACGCCGAGCGGGCCGATGTCAAACACCCCGCGGGTCGGTGGGCGCAGTGAATAACGCACGGCGGTGCTCGCGCCGGTAGGCACAAAACCGGGAAGCGAACCGGACAGGCCGGGGAGAACCCCGGGGCCAGCGCTGCCGGGCGCCCAGGGCAAGCGGTCCGACCAGTTCGCGGGCCCGCTCGGTGACATGGAGAGGTTACGCACGGCCAGCTGCACTTCGGCGACGGAGCCGGCCGATACCACCGACGGCAGGAAGGTGCGCACCACCTCAAGCCTGCGCCGCCTCAGCCGCACCAGCAACAACGCGCCGAGCGGCAGGATCAACAACAGGATGGAGGGGTAGAGCAGTCCGCTGAGGCCACTCTGGTAGGCCACGATGGCACACACGACGGAGCCGGAGGTCATTCCCCAACCGCGGCGGGTCAGCCGGGTCACTCCACGCCAGGATGCGCCACCGCTTCGTGCTGGTTTGCCCGTACCGGGAATCCCCCGGCCCGATCGGGCCGTCCGTGTCATCGACACCGCGTTACGCGCGACCGCGGCTGCCCAGCGGGACCGGGGTGTCTGCGACGATGCGGGCGACGATCTCGGCGACCGTCGCGCCGGAAAACCCACCGATGGTAATGCCGGCGCGGCCCGCCGCGATGAGGCGGTGCCCGAGCACCGGCACGGCAAGGGCGATGATGTCGTCGGGGAGCACAAAGTTGCGTCCGTCGAGCGCCGCGCGGGCCTTGGCGGCGCGCACAAGCTGGAGGGTCGCGCGAGGGCTGGCACCGAGGCGCAGGTCGGGGTCGCGACGGGTGGCCTGGGCGATGCTCACGGCATACTGCTCAACCACGTCGCTTGCGAAGACGTTGCGGGCCGTGGTGATCATCGACGCCAGCTGGGCACTGTTGACCACCGGCTGGATCACGTCGAGGGGGCTGGAGGTCGCCCGGGTGCGCAGCATAGCCAACTCGGCGGCGGCGTCGGGGTAGCCCATGGAGATCCGGGCCATAAACCGGTCACGCTGCGCTTCAGGGAGGGCGTAGGTGCCCTCCATCTCGATCGGGTTCTGGGTGGCGACCACCGTGAACGGGGTAGCGAGGGTGTAGGTCTTGCCGTCGACGGTGACCTGGCGCTCTTCCATCGACTCGAGCAATGCCGACTGTGTTTTCGGGGATGCGCGGTTGATCTCGTCGCCGATCACGATGTTGGCGAAGATGGGTCCGGGTTTGAACTCGAATTCGCCCTGCGACTGGTTGAACACCGACACACCGGTGATGTCCGACGGCAGGAGGTCGGGGGTGAACTGGATGCGGGAGACCGAACAGTCGACACTGCGCGCCAGTGCGCGGGCCAGCATGGTTTTGCCCACGCCGGGTACGTCCTCGATGAGGAGGTGCCCCTCGGCAAGCAGCACGGTCAACGCGATCTCAATAACTTCCGTTTTGCCGTCGATCACCGTCTGGACTGCCGCGATGATTCCCTGCGACGCAGCGAGGAAATCGTTGTCGGGCATTGCTGGGGCAGAGGACAGCGCGACGTCAGCATGGCCCCGTTCGAACTTCGCCGGGTATGAGTTCACAAGACAGAGTCTGTCAGAGGAGTGGCTATGTGTGTCCTGCGAATGTGCTGAGTTGTCCCCGGGTCGCGCGCTAGCAGGTTGTGGACCGCCATCGGGCACCCCCGGGTGAGCGGGTAGCGTGGCTTCCATGAGAATCACAGTCCTTTCAGGCGGCGTCGGCGGCGCCCGTTTCCTTCGCGGTGTACGCGCCTGGGCCCGGCGGGAATACCCGGACGGCGCCGGCGGCAGCACGGCGGAGATCACCGCGATTGTGAACACCGGAGACGATATGTGGCTGACGGGGTTGAGGATCAGCCCCGACCTCGACTCGATCATGTACACCCTTGCCGGAGCCAATGATGAGGAACGCGGCTGGGGCCGGGTCGGCGAAACGGAGCGGGTCAGCGGTGAGTTGCGAGCCTACGACGTCGGCTGGCCCTGGTTCACCCTCGGCGACCTCGACATCGGAACCCACCTGGCCCGGTCACACTTCCTGCGTTCCGGCATCCCCCTGAGCGAGGCGACGGCCCGCATCACCGCCCGTTGGGACATCGGCGTGCGGTTGCTGCCCGTCACCGACAGCGAGGTGGAGACCCACGTTGTGGTGGATGAGAGCGGGACAAGCCAGCATTTCCAGGAGTGGTGGACCCGCTACCGGGCCAGCGTTCCCGCTCTGCGTTTTGTGCAGGAGGGGGTGGAGAGCGCGGAACCGGCACCGGGAGTGCTCGAGGCCATCGCCGACGCGGACGTCATTCTCATCGCCCCCTCCAACCCGGTGGTGTCGATCGGCACCATCCTCGGCATCCCCGGCATCCGGGCTGCCCTCACCGCGGCGAAAGCGCCCGTTGTTGGGGTCTCCCCCATCATCAACGGCGCGGTTGTGCGGGGTATGGCGGACGCCTGCCTGCAGGCCATCGGCGTGGCGACCAGCGCGGACGCGGTGGCCCTGCACTACGGCGCGAAGTCGTCGGGCGGCCTGCTGACTGCGTGGCTCGTCGACACCAGCGACGCCGCCACCGCTGAGACCATCTCGGCGGCCGGTATCCGCACCGTTGTTACACCGCTCTGGATGCGGGATGTCCCCACCAGCAGCCAGCTGGCCGCCGACGCTGTCGCCGCCGCGGGTTAGTAGGCGGACGTTGTTCGCGGTCCCACCCCGGTGGGGATAACGGCGGAGAGCTGTTCGAGGGTGTCGATATCGCGACGCAGACCGGAATCCACGTCGACGGCCAGTTCCCGGTATCCGGCGTCCAGGTGCCGCTGCCGTGACGCGCCACCGAACGCCGGGGAATGCGCGATTCCCGGCATCGCGGTGATCAGCACTGTACCCACCCCGTCGGCGTCCGCGACCATCGCCAGCGGATAATCGGACGCCTCTCGGAGCGCCAGCTCGAGTTCCTCGGGGCGAAGCGCCGGTACATCGCCGAGCAGTACCGCGACGGCACTATCCACCGCGCTGTCTGCGACGGTCTGCACCGTCTCCAGCCCGAGCCGGATGGCGGCGTTGAGCCGATCGTGACCACCGGGCGCTTCGCCGACCGGGTCGCCGGGCTCGGTTGGCGGAACGGGGAGCTCCAGCACAACCTGCACACCCGGCAGGTTGAACGCCGGGGCGGCCGCCGCGCTCGTCACCACAACGACCCGGGTGACACTCGGCGTCGCGACCACTGCCGCGACGGTATCGAGCGCTATCGCCATGGCGAGTTGGCCACGGCGGAGGGCGTCGCCGCCGAGGCGGGATTTTGCCGCTTCGGTTCCTTTAACAGGAACAACAACAAGCCAGGGAGTGATCGCCGGACCACCGGACGGATGCGTCACCGTTCGTCGGGTTCGGTGTGAGCGGCAGCGGCGATGCCGGCGGCGTAGCCCTCGCGCCAGGCTTCGTCGCTGCCCAGCCGGAACATGTCGTCGGCGGCTAAGCGGACGAGGGCTTGTGCCCCCGGCTCGTCGAGGTCGGCGACCAGCCTGCCGAGCCCACGTACAACGGCGACGGGGTTGCCACTGGTTTTGCCTTTGACCAGGTCGGCGGCTGAGGCGATCTCGTCGGCCACGGCGGCGACGGTGACATTGAGCTGCCTGCCCTGGCTGTCTGTCTGGCCGCGCAGGTCGTCGAGCACGGTCAGGCCGGCGGCGCCGATGGCAACATCGGTCTGCCCGGCACGCCATGGGCGGCCGAACGTGTCGGTGATGACGATGCCCAACCGGAGACCAAACCGCTCCCGCAGTGCCGCGCAAAGCAGCCGGGCGCTGCCATCGGGGTCGGCGGGCAGTAGCAGGACGATGCCGTCCGGGGTGTTGCTCGAGTCAACGCCCGCGGCGGCCATCACCAAACCCAGCGGGTTTTCCACGATGCGGGTGACACCGTGGGCATGGGCTCGGGATGCGACAACACGGACGGTTTGCGCGGTGATGGCGTCCTCCCGGTCCGCAGCGGCGACCTGGCGGCCCTCGGCCTTGCTGACGATTTTGGAGGTCACGGCGAGAATGTCACCGTCCTCGATTGTCCCGGCGACGGCGTCACCGATGAGGCGGACGAGGTCGTCTCCGGCAACAATCTCGCCGATGCCTTCCACGGCGAATACGGTCAACACTCAGCGCCTCAGTTTCGGGAGTACGTCGCGGGAAAAGACGTCAATCCACTCGCGCTGGTTGCGGCCGACGTTGTGCAGGTAGATGCGGCTGAAACCGAGGTCGACGTAGCGCTGGATATTGGCGCGGTGCACGTCGGGGTCAGAGTTAATGACGAGGCGGCCCTCGAAGTCCTCCGGGCGCACCAGTTTCGCCATCTGCTCGAGCTCGTACGGTGAGCGGATGTCGCTCTTGGGGAAACGCATACCGCCGTTCGGCCATTCGATAAGGGCATTGCGCATGGCCTCCGTGTCGGTCTCGGCCCAACTCAGGTGCAGTTGAAGGACCTTCGGCATAAGCGACGGATCCTTGCCAGCCTCACGTGCCCCCTCGTCGAACTTGTTGAACAGCCCGCCGATCTTCTCCAGCGGCGCGCCGACGACGATCAGCCCGTCCACGGATTTGCCGGCCCTCTTGGCGGTGACCGGGCCTGCCGTCGCCACCAGGATCTCCGGCGCTATGGCCGGCATCGTCCAGAGCCGGGTGGATTCCAGCTTGTAGTAGGTGCCGGAGTGTTTGGTGTCCTTGCCGGCCAGCGACGCCGCGAACAGCTTTTTGATGATGTCGATGGCCTCGAACATACGGTTGATGCGCTCGGGCGCCTCCGGCCAGTACTGCCCAACGATGTGCTCGTTCAGGGCCTCACCGGAACCGAGGCCAAGCCAGTGCCGCCCGGGATACATTGCGGCGAGTGTCGCCGACGCCTGTGCGACCATCGCCGGGTGCCAGCGGAACGTGGGCGCCGTCACCCCCGGCCCCATGTCGCCGACGGTGCGTTCGCCGATGGCCGTCAGCACGTTCCAGACGAAGGAACTCTGGCCCTGCTGCGGAACCCAGGGCTGGAAATGGTCGGCAGCCATCACGCCGGAGAATCCCTTGCTTTCGGCGTACGCGCTCAGTTTCACGGCCTCGCGGGGATGGAACTGTTCGAGCATGGCCGCATAGCCGATGGTCAGGTCAGTCAACGCCGAGTATCTCCCAGTTGTCGCCGACGCCGTCGCCGGGACCGGCGGGGGCCGTGGGGAACAGCGGGATAGCGCCGAGCGCCCGAACGAGGGACGCCCGCTCGCCGAGCACACCTTCCCAGTCGGTTCCCTCGGTGACGAGCACACCAATACCAACGACGATGGCGCCGGCGGCGTCGAGCAGGCGCATTGCCGCAGCGACGGAGGACCCGGTGGAGAGCACGTCGTCGACGAACACCACTCGTTTGCCCGCGATGGCGTTGATCCTGGCGCGGTCGAGCAGGAAGTAGCCGGGGCTGTCGCTGGTGATCGCGCGGACCGGTTCGCGCAGCGCATCCCGCAGGTGTACCTTGGGCGATTTCTGCAGGATCAGGTAGTCGTCGAGGGCGAGGGCGCGAGTGACCTCGATGGCGACCGGGATTCCGAGGGTGGCGGCGGAGACCACAATGTCGGGTGCGAATTCGCGCAGTTTGTCGGCGAGCTCCTTGCCGGCTGTTGTCATAAAGCGCACACCGTGGTCAATCGTCATCAACAGCGCGATGGTGAGCTCGTCGTTGACGGGGACGAGGGGCAGGGCGACGTCCTGCGACCCGATCCGGGCCCGGAAGTAACCGCTCACGCGAGTTCCCGCAGGCGCGGCGCGAGGTCACGCTCGAACGAGCTGAGGAAACGCTCCTGGTCGTGGCCGGGCGCGTGGAACACCAGGTGATTGAAGCCGGCGTCGATGTACTTCTTGATCTCCGCCACCGTCTCCTCGGGGTCCGATCCCACAATCCATCGGTTGGCGACCTGCTCGATCGGCAGGGCGTCGGCCGCCTCTTCCATCTTGATCGGGTCGGTGAGGTCATGCTTCTGCTCGGCGCTCAGCGACAGCGGAGCCCAGAACCGGGTGTTCTCGAGCGCAAGGGCGGGATCGGGATCGTAGGAGAGTTTGATCTCGATCAGATGGTCGATGTCGGCGACGTCGCGGCCAGCTTTTTCGGCCCCGGCGGCGACCGCGGGGAGGAGCTTGTCGGTGTAGAGGTCCATCCCCTTGCCGGAGGTGCAGATGAATCCGTCACCGGCGCGACCGGCGAACCCGGCGACAACGGGTCCACCCGCCGCCACATACACGGGGATTCCGCCCTCGGGGCGGTCGTAGATGCTGGCGTCGTGGGTGCTGTAATACTCACCCTCGAAGTTGACCCGGTCCTCGCTCCAGAGCGCCCGCATCAGCGCAATCGCCTCGCGCAGCCGCGCGTAGCGCTCTTTGAACTCTGGCCATTCCTGGGCGCCGGCGCCTCGGAAACCGGTCGCGATCTCGTTCAGCGCCTCGCCGGTGCCAACCCCGAGCATAATTCGCCCCGGGTAAAGGCAACCGAGGGTGGCGAAGGCCTGGGCGAGGACGGCGGGGTTGTAGCGAAACGTCGGGGTCATCACGGAGGTGCCGATCTGCACCGTCGAGGTGCGCTCGCCGACGGCGGCCATCCAGGCCAGGGAGAACGGCGCGTGGCCACCGGTGTGACGCCACGGCTGGAAGTGGTCGCTGACGGCGACGGATTCCATTCCGTGGCTCTCGGCGGCGACGGCGATTTCCACCAGGTCGCGCGGGGCGAACTGTTCGGCGGATGCTTTGTAGCCCAGTTTCAAGGGAAGCACGGGGGTCCTTTCGGTCACAACATCGGGTCAAACTGTGTTGCCAGCGGCATCACTGCGCCGCGGGCGGAGTGCTGGTCAGCTTTGCTGCAGGAAGTGCGCCACCGCGCCCGGAACGTACGGCGTGACATCGCCGCCGAGGGAGGCGACCTGGCGGACAAGGGACGAGGAGACGAAGGCGTGCGCCGGGTTCGGCAGCAGGAAGATGGTCTCGACCCCGGCGAGGTCGCGGTTCACCAACGCCATGGGGGTTTCGTATGCAACATCCACCTGCGACCGGATGCCCTTGACGATGACCTTGGCTCCAACGTCGGTGCAGTAGTCGACGAGGAGGCCAACACTCCAACTGGTGACCACGATGTTGCCAGGGAGTTTCGCCTCGGCGACGGCCTGTTCGATCAGGGAGACCCGCTGCGCGATGGGCAGCAGGGCAGTTTTACCCGGGTTATGGACAACGAGGACGTGCAATTCGTCGAAGAGTCCGGCCGCCCGGCCGATCACGTCGAGATGGCCAAGGGTGATGGGGTCAAAGGACCCGGGAACTACGGCGATCCGGCTCATGTTTTCCACCATACCCGTCGTGTATTACCGTTCTGTGTCGGCGTCACTCCACAACGGCTCGCTCGGACGCACAACGCCCCTGTGGAGGGACAGATTGTCAGTTCTTGGCGAGGAAGGTCGCCTCGCTCTCGTCGAGTCGGCGCAGCAGTGCCTCCCGCAGAGGGGTGTGGTCAGCCAACATCGGGTCGGTGTCCAGGATCTCGCCGGCGGCCTCCCGCGCCTCCCCGATGAGTTCACCGTCGGTGGCGACCCGCAGCAGCCGCAGGCTCGACCGTCCGCCGGACTGGATGGTGCTGAGTACGTCGCCCTCGCGGCGCAGCTCCAGGTCTTTTTGGGCGAGTTCGAACCCGTCGAGGGTGGAGGCGACGGCCTGCACCCGCTCCAGCGCCAGGCTCTCCTCGTCCGCGCCGGTCACCATCAGGCAGATTCCGGGCACCGAGCCACGACCGACCCGGCCGCGCAGCTGGTGCAGCTGGGACACCCCGAAACGGTCGGCGTCGAGGATCACCATCGCCGACGCGTTGGGAACGTCGACGCCGACCTCGATCACGGTAGTTGCGACCAGCACGTCGATCTGGCCGGCAGCGAAGGAGCGCATCACCGCGTCCTTCTGCTCGCTCGGCATCCGGCCGTGCAGCGATGCGATGCGGGCATTCGCCAGCAGCGGGTGGTGTCGGAGCCCCTCCGTCACCTCTGCCACGGTCGCCGGGTGGGTGCTGGGGGTCTCGGCGTCGCCCTTCGCCTGTTCCGCCGCGAACAGCGCCGCCTCCGCGGCGGCCTGCTTCGCCGCTTCCTTGGCCGCGGCCTTGGCGCTCAGCTGGGCGGTGAGGGTGAGGGAGCCCCCGCGAGACGCCGACGTACCGGATGCTGCACCGTCCACCGTTCCGGCGGGGGCGTCGGCGGGTTCCGGCACGGCCGCGTCGATCGCCGGGCACACCACAAAGGCCTGGCGCCCCGTGGCGACCTCCTCGGCGACACGTTCCCAGACCCGGCCATACAGTCGCTTGTTGGCGCGGGGCACCACAAAACTTTTGATGGGGATACGACCGGACGGCAACTCCGCGATCGTGGAGATGTCGAGGTCGCCGAAGACGGTCATCGCCACGGTGCGCGGGATGGGGGTGGCGGTGAGGACAAGCACGTGCGGCGGCACCTCTCCCTTTTGTCGGAGGGCCTCACGCTGTTCCACCCCGAACCGGTGCTGCTCATCGACGACCACCAGCCCGAGGTCGAAAAACGCCACAGACTCGGACAGCAGGGCGTGGGTGCCGATAACGATGCTGGCACTGCCGGACACCGCCGCGAGCATCGCCTTGCGGCGCTCGGGTACGGACATCTGCCCCGTGAGCAGCGTGGGCCGCAGCCGGGCGGCGAGATCGGGCCCGAGGGTCGCCACGATCGAACGCAGGTGTTGGGCGGCGAGCACCTCGGTGGGGGCCAGCAATGCGGACTGGCCGCCGGTGTCGGCGACGGCGAGCATCGCCCGCAGTGCTACGAGGGTTTTGCCGGAGCCGACCTCGCCCTGCAGCAGGCGGTTCATGGGGGTGGTTTTCGCCATGTCCACGGCGATCTCCTCCCCCACCGTGGTTTGGTCGCCGGTGAGGGTGAATGGCATCGCCGCGTCAAAACCGGTCGCGAGTGTGCCGGGCAGCCGCGGTGTCGCCGCGGTGGAGCGCAGCAGCATCCGCTGCTGCAGCAGGGCGGCCTGCAGCACAAACGCCTCCTGGAATCGCAGCGAACGACGAGCGGACTGCCAGTCCGCGTCTTTTTCGGGGCGGTGCACCAGCTCGATGGCCTTCGAAAAGTTCAGCAGGCCCCGCTCGGCACGCACGGCGAGCGGAACGGGATCGTCGAGCGTCGGCAGGGTGTCGAGTACGGTGCGGATGGCACTCTGCAGCTGCCAGCTGGTCACGGTTGAGGTGGCGGGGTAGATGGGGATCGGCTCGAGCGCGTACGACATGGCGGCAGACGCGACGACCTCGGGGGCGTCGGCGAAGAGTTCGTAGTCGGGGTGGGCGAGCTGGCGGATACCGCGGTATTCGCCGACCTTGCCTGCGAAGATGCCACGCATGCCGGGGCGCAGCTGCTGCGCACGCCAGCCCTGGTTGAAGAAAGTGAGGATGAGAATGCCGCTGCCGTCGCTGATCTTCACCTCCACGATGGAACCCTTGCGGTTCTTCATGGGCCGCTCCTGCACCTGCAGCACCTCGGCGACGATGGTGACGGAGCTGTCCAGCTCTAATTCGGCGAGCGCGGTCAACTCGCCGCGGCGGGCGTAACGCCGGGGATAGTGGGTGAGCAGGTCACCGACGGTCAGCAGGTTGAGGCTTTTCTCCAGCACACTTGCCGTGCGCCCGGAGAGAACGCTGTTTTTCAGCTTTTCGTCGAGGGGCGAGGTCACTCTTCGAGGGTAGTCCCGACCACCGACACCGCGGGTGCACCCACCGGCGCGAACGGCGGTGGCCCGCTCGGTCGGCCTGTGAGTGAGTACCAGGAGGGCGGGATGGCCCGCCGGTGCCGTCAGCGTTCGCCGGGAACGAGCAGCCCTGACTCGTAGGCGATGATGACGAGCTGGGCGCGATCGTGGGCTCCCAGTTTGCTCATCATCCGGTTGACGTGGGTTTTCGCCGTCTGCGGTGAGATCACCAGCAGCTCGGCCATGTCGCCGTTGGACAGCCCCTTCCCCACCAGAAGCAGAATCTCCCGCTCGCGTTCGGTGAGCGTGGCCAAACGCGGCAGGACGGTGAGGGTCGGCCCGGCGGCCGGTGCCATGTAACGATCGATGAGGGTGCGGGTGGCACGCGGCGACAGCAGCGCGTCGCCCTGGTGAACAACCCGGATGGCGTTCATCAGGTCGCCCGCCTCCGTGCCCTTGCCGATAAAACCGCTCGCCCCGGCGCGCAGCGCGTTGAGCACGTATCCGTCTTCCTCGAAGGTGGTGAGGATGATGATGCGGGTGGCCGCGAGTTCTGGGTCTGCACAGATTGCCGCGGTGGCCTGGATCCCGTCCATCACCGGCATCCGCACATCCATCAGCACGATGTCCGGCCGGGTCTCGCGCACCCTGTCAATGGCCTCGCGCCCGTTGGCGGCCTCCCCGGCGACCACAAACCCGGGCTCGTGCGACACGAGTTCGCTCACGGCGGTGCGGATGAGCGCCTGGTCGTCGGCCAGTACTACGGAGATCATCGGGTCCTCGGGGTCGTGGGCAGGGGGATGTTGTGGCTGACGGTGGTGGGCAGCACAACGGTGAAGCGATAGACCGGCCCGGGACCGGTAGTGGTGGCAAGGGTTCCGCCGACGGCGGCGACCCGCTCGCGTACCCCCACAAGCCCGTGGCCGCCACCACCGTTGGGGGCCTCGCCGCCGGGCTGGGCACCGGTGTGGCCCCCGGGCTGGAGACCGATGACGGGCACGGTGTTGGTGACGGTGATCACCAGGGTGCCGTCGCCGTGTTCGAGGTGCAGGAGCGCGCTATGGTCTGAGCCGTGTTTGTTGGCGTTGGTGAGGGCCTCGTGAATGACCCGGTACGCCGCGACCCCAACGTCCTCGGGGACGGGATACTCCGCTCCCTCCCGCCGCACATCGAGGCGCAACCCGGTGCGGGTGAATTCCTCGAGCAGGCTGTCGAGGGATTCGAGGCCCGGCGTGGGGGCGGCCGCCCCCGGCCCGGTGCCGGCGTCTGGAGCGCGCAGCACCGACAGCAGGCTGCCGATCTCGCCCAGCACGGTGCGGGCGGCGTCGCGGATCGTGGCGAGGGATTTCTCGGCGTCGTCCGGGCGGCTGCGCAGCGCCTGGGCTGCGACGTTGGAATGCATGTTGATCACCGCGATCTGGTGGGCCAGCAGGTCATGCAGGTCGCGGGCGATGCGCAGCCTCTCTTCGGCGACCCGGCGCAGCGCCTCGGACTCCTTCGTCTCCTCGGCGCGACGTGCCCGCTCGGTTATCGCCACGATGAACGCGCGGCGGGAGCGGGTGGCGTCACCGATCGCGGCGGCGAACCCGAT
Source organism: Glaciihabitans sp. (assembly GCA_025463465.1). Taxonomy (GTDB): domain Bacteria; phylum Actinomycetota; class Actinomycetes; order Actinomycetales; family Microbacteriaceae; genus Glaciihabitans. The sequence goes on from JAODAO010000141.1 coordinate 22,797, forward strand.
GAAGGTGGCGAATTGGAGGATTGCCCGGAGGTCGTTCCAGTCGGACTCGAGGAAAAGCACGGTTGCCACCCCAACCACCACGGCGGCGGCGACGGCGACCAGGAAGGTGCTTCGCCGGTTGGTGCGTTTGGCGACGGAGAAGATGCAGACAAGCAGCCCGAGGATAAACACCACAACGGGACCGTCGAGCGCCATGCCCACTACGGCGGCAGCAACGGCGAGACCGGCGGCGGTGACGGGGCGGCGGACGCGCAGCAGCACGGCGACGACCGTGATGGCCACGGCGAGCGCCACCAGAACACTGGAATAGACCGCGGAACCGATGCCTTTCGGCAGGAAGCCTGGCGCGATCACGAACAGGACCAGGACGGTGCTGACGAGCCACTCGGGCGGGCGACGGGGCGGCTGGCCGTCTGGGTCGGCATAAAGGCGGGACATCCACCCCTCCCTTCGTGTCGGCGGCGGTGTACCCCATTGTGTCAAGCGAACGGCCGCTCCTCGTCCCCCGGCCGTGGGAGGTCGGCGTACTACGAACGCGGTATGGCAGCCCGAATCAGACGCCGGGCACCGCCTGCGGTGGTAGTCGCAGGTTGCCACGGTGGGGTGACGCGCCTCGCGACCCGGCGGGGAAGCGTGGATACCGTCACCATTCGGCGCCATCACCTGCCGGTGCCATCACCCTGATCCAGGAGAAATAATGCCCGTTCCCGTCCTCGCGGCCCGCGATGTCCATAAGTCCTACGGTCGTGGTCCCACCCGCTTCGACGCCCTGTCTGGGGTGTCCCTCGACATCGGCGCCGGCGAATCGTTGGCGATCGTGGGCAAAAGCGGCTCGGGCAAGTCGACCCTGATGCACCTGCTCGCGCTGCTCGACCAGCCATCCACCGGTGCCGTTGAACTCAGTGGACGGAATGCCGCCGCGCTGAAGGGAGCTGCCCTGAACAGCACACGCAACCAGACCTTCGGTTTTGTTTTCCAGCAGTTCTTCCTCACCCCGAACACGAGTGTGCTCGACAACGTGACGCTACCGTTGCGCATCGCCGGTATCCGCGGGGCGGAGCGAAGGCGTCGGGGGATGGCTGCCCTCGAGCAACTGGAACTCGCCGACAAAGCGAAAAACAAGGCGACCGACCTCTCCGGCGGCCAGAAGCAGCGGGTGGTGATCGCCAGAGCCCTCGTCAACAACCCGAGCGTGATCTTCGCAGACGAACCCACCGGAAACCTCGATAGCGCCACCGGCAAGGTGGTCGAGGACATCCTGTTCGAGCTCAACCGCAGCAAGGGCATCACCCTCATCATCGTCACCCACGACGAGGACCTCGCCGCCCGCTGCGATCGTCGCGTTTACATCCGCGACGGCAAACTCGTCGATTCCCTCACCACGGCCGCCCCAGGCACACCAACCGCCAGCACCGGCGCCCCCACCGGCACCACCTCGGAGATTCTCGTATGAACGCCCTCGACCTGGTCGCCTCGGCCATCAGTAATAGCTTCCGCAGCAAAACCCGCACCATCCTCACGGTGCTCGCCATCTTCATCGGCGCGTTCACTCTCACCCTCACTAGTGGGGTCGGCACGGGCATCAACCGTTACATCGATGACACCGTGTCCTCCATTGGCGCCTCCGACGTGATGACCGTCAGCAAAATCACCGAGGACACCGGCAGCGGCCCACGCGAGTATGAGCCGACCAGCACCCAGGTCGAGTCCCAGCAGCCTGGCCCGACAACAACCGTTGATGCGATCACCGACACCGACCTCGCCACGCTCAGGGCGGTGGATGGCGCGCTATCGGTCGAACCGAGCCTCGGCGTCCGACCCGACTACATCCAATACGCCGACGGGACGCCGTACCAGGTGAGTGTTGGCAGCATTGTGCCGGGGATGACGCTGGAGCTGGCGGCGGGCGCGCAGCCGGTGTTCGACAGCCCCGACTACGAGGTGGCGATCGACGAGTCCTATCTCACTCCCCTCGGTTTCGCCGACGCGGATGCCGCCATCGGCGCCGAGGTGCTGTTCGGGGTCACCGACTCCCAGGGCAACACGTCCACCGTGGCCGCCACCGTTGTCGGCATCTCGGAGCCCGGCCTGGTCGGCGGCGGCGGGGTGAGCGCGAACGACACCCTCACGGAGGCCCTGTACAGCGCCCAGTCGGTGGGGCTCTCCGACGCCGCCGCGCACAGCTACAGTTCGGCCGTGCTCCGCTTCGACGCTGCCTCGTCCCCCGAACAGGTCAGCGACCTGAAGGCGAGCCTCACGGCCGCCGGTTACGACGCTGTGACGGTCGAAGACCAGATCGGCACGTTCAAAACGGTCATCGACGCGATCGTCCTCGTTCTCAACGCCTTCGCCGTGATCGCCCTGGTCGCCGCCGGGTTCGGCATCGTCAACACCCTGCTGATGTCCGTGCAGGAACGCACGAGGGAGATCGGCCTGATGAAGGCCATGGGAATGGGCGGCGGACGGGTGTTCACCCTGTTCAGCCTCGAGGCCGTGTTCATCGGCTTCCTCGGCAGCG
>JAODAO010000165.1 GCA_025463465.1 Glaciihabitans sp.
GGTCGAGTACAGGCTCAGCGGGTAGATCGCGGTCGAGCCGATCGGGGTGAGGTCCTCGCCGGCCTGCACGTTGTACTCGGCCAGGTAGATGATGTGCTGGAACTGGTTCAGGTCGAGCTCCCCCGCGGTGAGCGCCGGGTTCGGCAGCGGGTACTCACCGAAGTTGATGATGTCGACGCTGATGCCTTCCGCCTCTGCGGCGTCCTTGAAGGTGGACCAGTAGATCTCGCTCGAGTCGACGACACCGAGCTTCACCGGGTCGGCGGCGGAGCCGAGCCCACTGGCGACGGCGCCGTCGGCCGCTGGCGCGTCCGCTTTCGTGACGTTCACGATGATCAGGACGGCGGCGACGATAACCACGACGATCGCCGCAATAATCGCGACGATTCGGCCGGTTCGGCTCTTTTTCGGGGGAAGGACAACCGAGTCATCGGTCGGGGGAATGGCGGACATCGGGGAACTCTCCTCAGGTGCTGCTGGCTGTGTTGGCCGGTTTGTGACCGGTTACGTCCAGTGTCCGGGGCGCAGCAGGAGGGCGGAAATCGTGTTCCGAAATGTGACGCTATTCGACAGCTGTGTGACGTTGAGACGCCCGACGCGAACCTCTCGAACTCGATTCGTACCGGGGTTTTACCGCCCGGGAACGACGTATCCTTCGGGCAGTTCGTTCGCCATCAGCAGGATCGTGTCACCGGCGTGGATGAGGAACGGGTTGTCGAGCACGGTGCCACCGGCGTCGCCGAGCTGCCAGATGTAGCGGCCGAAACGGCTGCAGATCTCCACCGCGATGTCGCCTTCGGCGACGGTGTAGCGATACGGAATCCCGGCCGAGTCGATCTGCACGTTGCCGGTGGCGTGCGCCCGCACACCGAGGTCGGAGGGCTGGGTGATCACGATCTCGTCGACCGGCGGGATGACGTCGGGCTGCTGCGGCGCCGTCTCGACCGGGGCCACCGGTTCCTCCGTCGGGACGACCTCGACCGGGGGCGGGGTGGATGTCGGTTCCGCGGTCGGGGTTGCCGTGACCGTCACCGCCGGTTCCGGGGTGGGGGCCATCGTGACCGTGACGGTCGGCGCCGGTTCGTCGGCCGTACCCACACAGCCGGTCAGCGCGAGCACGGCGGCGGACGCCACGATAACGCCGGAAATGGTACGGGAGAGGCCTGCCCTGGTTGCAATCACCCTTAGATCTTAACCAGTAACGCACAAACCCGACGGTTGGTCAGCGCTTAAGCAGCTGGCCACCCGTCGGGTTGGTCGTGTGATAGTGGATTAGCTCAGCAGTTCGGTGAGCTCGAGCCAGCGGGATTCGACCTCGCCGACGGTCTTCTCCAGCTTCGCGAGTTCGTCGCTCAGCTTGCCGAGTCCGGCGTAGTCGGACTGGTCGTGGGTGGCCAGAAGCACGTGCAGCTCCTGGATCCGGCTGTTCGATTTCTCGATCTTGCGACCGGCCGCGGAGAGTTCCTTCTCGGCTGCGCGCAGCTCGGCACCCTTGGGGCGATTGCTGTTCTCGGGCTGCTTCGCCTTGTTGTTGGCGGCGTTCGCTGAAGCGGTCGCGGCACTGAGCTGGCCGGAGCGCAGCTGCAGGTACTCGTCGACCCCACCGGGGAGGTGACGCAGGTTTCCGCCGAGGACGGCGTACTGCTGGTCGGTGACGCGCTCCAGCAGGTACCGGTCGTGCGAGACGACGAGCAGTGTGCCGGGGTAGGAGTCGAGCAGGTCCTCGATGGCAGCGAGCATGTCGGTGTCGAGGTCGTTAGTCGGTTCGTCAAGGATAAGAACGTTCGGCTCATCCAGGATGATCAGCAGCAGCTGAAGGCGACGCTTCTGGCCACCGGACAGCTCACGCACCTTGTTGGACAGGGCGTCGCTTCCGAAACCGACCCGCTCCAGCAGCTGGCTTGGGGTCATTTCCTTGCCGCCGGCGACGTAGGTACTCTTCTGGCGTCCGAGCACCTCGCTGACGCGGTCCTCCCAGATGTCGGCCAGTTCACCGAGCTGCTGGGTAAGGGTGGCGACCTTGATGGTTTTTCCGCGCTTCACGTTTCCGGTGGTCGGCAGGAGCGACCCGGTGACGAGGCTGAGCAGGGTGGACTTGCCCGCACCGTTGACGCCGAGAATTCCGGTGCGCTCCCCGGGCGCGATGCGCCAGGTGACGTCCTTCAACACCTGCTTGGTGCCTCCGGAAATCTTGTCTTCGTAGGTGACCGAGATGTTCTCGAGGTCAACCACGTCCTTGCCAAGACGCTGCATGGCCATCGAGGCCAGCGTGATCTTGTTGCGGGGCGGCGGCTCGTTGGCGATGAGTTCGTTCGCAGCATCAATACGGAACTTGGGCTTGGTGCTGCGCGCGGGGGCACCGCGGCCGAGCCAGGCGAGTTCTTTGCGCATCAGGTTCTGGCGCTTGGACTCCGACGCGGCGGCCGAGCGGTCCCGCTCAACGCGCTGCAGGATGTAGGCGGCGTAACCACCCTCGAAGGGCTCGATCAGGCGATCGTGCACCTCCCAGGTGTCTGTACAAATCTCGTCGAGGAACCACCGGTCGTGAGTCACGACCACAAGGGCTCCGGCGTTCGCGTTCCAGCGGCGCTTCAGGTGCTGGGCGAGCCAGGCGATGCCTTCGACGTCGAGGTGGTTAGTGGGCTCATCGAGAAAGATGATGTCCCAGTCACCAACGAGCAGGGCGGCGAGTGCGACGCGGCGGCGCTGGCCACCACTGAGCTGCCCGATGCGGGCCTCCCACGGCACTCCCTCAACGAGTCCGTCGAGGACGTCCCGCACACGCTGGTCGCTGGCCCATTCGTACTCCGGGCGGTCGCCGACGATCGCGTGGGCGACGGTTTCGTCGTCGTCCATTTCGTCGGCCTGGTCGAGCATGCCGAGCAGGATTCCACCGCGGCGGGTCACCCGGCCGCTGTTGGGCTCCAGGGTGCCGGCCATCAGCCGCATCAGGGTCGACTTGCCGTCGCCGTTGCGGCCGACGATGCCAATGCGTTGGCCCTCGTCGAGGCCAATGGTTACGGAATCAAAGATGACCCGATTCGGATACTCAAGATGAAGAGCTTCCGCCCCAAGAAGATGTGCCATAGATCGACGATTCTACCAAGGGTTGCGGCTACTCTTCGGTCCATGGTGTTGACAATCGGGCAGACGGGCTCGAATCAGGCCGCCCAGGCGGATTCACAGTCGGCAGCGCAGTGGAAAGCACAATGGAAAGTGGACATCGTTTTCCTGCTCTCCTCCCCCGTTTTCCGCTACGAGGGCCGCCCCGCCGACGGCCCCATCACCGCCGAATCCAGCGAGTCCCGCACCAGCATCGAACTGCGCGCCGGCCTGGGAATTGTCGGCGACCGCTACTTCGCCAAACCCGCCCACGTCCATTCCTCCGTCACCCTGATGAGCGTGGAATCCCTCGAGGCTGCCGCGCGTGACAGCGGCGCGGCATCCCCCTTCTCGTACGAGGCGACGAGACGCAACATCCTGATCCGCATGGTGGATGTCTCGGGCTCAGCTTCGGGCGCTGGTGTAACCCCGGTCACGGTCGACGAGCTGCGCGGCGCCACCCTTAGCCTGGACAGCGGCGACGGACCGGTCATCCTACAAGCCAACCGGCCGGCGAACCCGTGCGCGTGGATGGACACCGTGCTGGCCCCCGGCGCCTTCACGGCTTTGCGTCGCCGAGGCGGGATGCGTTGCGAACCGCTGACCGGCGGGATCCTCCGCCTTGGCCCAGCGATGCTGCGCAGCACCATTGATCCCCGGGCGGTCAAAGCGTCCTGAGGTTGGGCGACCTGGGGGTTGGCGACGTCCCCGCGTCCTGGGCGCTGGTGCCGCCGCCGTCAGTGGGCGGTGTGCGCGAGCAGCGCCGGCACAACCTGGTCCCAGGTGGGGGGCGGCGGGTGCTGGTGTCCCATGCCGACGATCGGCATAAATTTCGCACCGGGGATCTCGCGGGCGAGCGCCTCACCGTGCTGCACGGGGAACACCGGGTCCTCCGTGCCGTGCAGCACCAGTGTGGGCGCGCTGATGGTGGCGAGCGGTTCGACGTCGTCGTCGTCGCCCGCGGTGAGGAAGTTGTTGTTCGCCGAACCGAACGACCCGCCCCTGGCCATCTCCTCGCCCACAATTCGGCGGATCCGGTCCTCATCCACGGGGATGCTGCCCGAGAACAGCCGCTCGGTGTCGATGAAGTATGCACCGACGGCCTCCTCGTCCGACCAGTCGGGCACCGGGGCGTCGACGTCGAAGGAGGCAGCGAGTTTCTCCTCCATCGACGGGAGTTCCTCGTCGTCGTGGGTGCCCTCGGCGGCGGGGGTGGTCGACATCAGGGTGAGGCTCGCGACCAGTTCCGGAAACCGGATGGCCAGGTGCTGCGCTATCCCGCCGCCCATCGACAGCCCGACCACGTGGGCAGGGGCCAGCCCGAGAGTGGTGATAAGCGCGGCGGCGTCATCGACCAGGTCGGCGCCCGTGTAGCCTGGCTCCCCCGGCGGATAGGTGACGGATCTGCCGGTGTCGCGGAAGTCGTAGCGCACCACGCGGCGGCCACCAGCGGCGAGGCGTTCGCAGAGGGCCGTGTCCCACCAGTCCATCGATGCTGCTCCCCCGGCGATTAGCAGGATCGCGGGATCGCCGGCGTCGCCGAACTCCTCGACACACAACTCGACGCTGTTCGCGTAGACCACTGACTGCCCCGGCATCTCCACCCTCGTTTCCCGCACTGCGGCCAACAATCTCGACCGCCCGTGTACAGCGATCACGCTATCGGGTGGCGACCGTGGAAGGAACGCCGGCTGGAACATCCCCCTCTTCCTCGAACCGAACTGGCTTCCTCGAACTTGAACCTGTACCCACCAGCCGCCAGGTGATCGTTAGCAGGGTCAGTCGCGGCCATTGCACGGTGGTGCCCGCCGCGGTCGCGGTAGCGCGGATCTCCTTCGTTCACCGATCCGTGAGCTGGCACGCAGCGGGTGGTGGAAAGATGGCCCCATGAACAACCAGAACGACATCCCGGCAGTACCACCGGCCGCCACTATCGCCGTTATTGGCGGATCGGGCCTGTACTCCCTGTTCGACCCCGCCTCGTCGACACGGCACACCGTCGCCACCCCCTTCGGCAGTGCCGACGTCACCATCGGTGAGCTGGGCGGCAAAACGGTCGCGTTCCTCACCCGCCACGGCTCGACCCACTCGGTCGCCCCGCACCTGATCAACTACCGCGCCAATATCTGGGCGCTGGCGTCCATCGGGGTGAAGGCGATCCTCTCGAGCGCCGCCGTCGGCGGGGTCAGCCCGGACTTCCCGCCAGGAACCCTCGCGCTGCCCGACCAGTTCATCGACCGCACCTGGGGTCGGGCCGACACGTTCTACGACCAGGGTTCCGTGCAGCACCTCGCCGCGGCCGACCCGTTCTGCCCCACCCTGCACGGTGTCGCCGTCGACGCCCTCGCAGCCGCCGGCGAAACCGTCACCCCCACCGGCACCATCGTGGTCATCCAGGGGCCGCGCTTCTCCACCCGCGCCGAGTCAACCTGGTTCCGCAACGCCGGGGCGCACCTGGTCAACATGACCCTCTACCCCGAGGTGCCGCTGGCCGCCGAGCTGAACATCGGCACGGTGAACCTGTCCTTGGTCACCGACGGCGACGCCGGTCTCGCCCCCGCCGCCGGCGCCGAGCCCACCGGCGAGGAGCTGAGCGCCGAGCTGGTCTTCGCCCGCCTCGCTGAGGCCCAGCCGCGGATCGTCACAGCGATCGAAACGATCATCCGTGCGCTGCCCGCGGACTACACCGCCCGCGAACTCATCGCGGCCGACGAGGTCACCGCGGTACTTCAGCGCCCCGTCGTCGCCGCCTCGCAGCCGCCGGTCGCCCCGGCGTGGTCGATGCCGCAGGTCGACTGATGCGCCTGCTCGTCACCGGCGGTGCCGGTTTCATCGGAAGCACCATCGTCGAGGCGGCGCTGCAGCGTGGCTGGAGTGTGCGGGTGCTGGACTCCCTGCGCGCCGACGTGCACGGCGGTGACCCCGTCATCGACGAACGGGTCGACTTTGTGCGCGGCGACGTGCGGGATGCCGCCGTGGTGGCCTCCTCCCTCGCCGACATCGACGTCGTCTGCCACCAGGCAGCGAAGGTGGGCCTCGGCGTCGACTTTGCCGACGCCCCCGACTACGTCTCCTCCAACGACCTCGGTACCGCCGTGTTGCTGGCGGGGATGACCGTCGCCGGCATCAGCCGCCTTGTGGTGGCCAGCTCAATGGTGGTTTACGGGGAGGGCGCCTACCGCGGCCCGTCCGGGATCACCCGGCCTGCGGCGAGACGGGTCGCCGACCTCGACGCCGGCCACTTCGACCCGCGCGACGACTCTGGCGCGGAGCTCACACCCGAGCTAATCGGCGAGGATGCCCCCCTTGACCCCCGCAACGTCTACGCCACCACGAAGCTGACCCAGGAATACCTGGCCACCGCGTGGGCGCGCAGCACCGGCGGCACCGCAGCGGCCCTGCGCTACCACAACGTGTATGGCCCCGGCATGCCGCAGAACACCCCATACGCCGGGGTGGCCTCCCTGTTCCGTTCCGCACTGGAGCGCGGTGAGGCCCCGCGCGTTTACGAGGACGGCGCCCAGCGTCGCGACTTTGTGCACGTGCGCGACATCGCCTCTGCGAACATTGCCGCCATCAACTGGACCGCGGACGCCGAAGCATCCACCCTTCGCGCGTTCAACGTGGGCAGCGGCACCGTTCACACGATCGGTGAGATGGCGCAGCAGCTCAGCCTGCACGCCGGCGGCCCGGAACCCGTTGTCACGGGCCAGTACCGGCTCGGCGACGTGCGCCACATCACCGCGTCGTCCCAGCGACTGCAGGACGAGCTCGGCTGGGCGCCGTCGATGACCTTCGAGGACGGGATGCGCGAGTTCGCTACCGCGCCGTTGCGCGCGGCGGTTCAATAGCCAAGGCTCGCGCCGCTAGTTCACCAGGACGGTAATCGTGTGCAGGCCGGTTGAGCCGTCGGGCGCCGGCGGCAGTTCGTCGCTGGTCTGGACGAGTCCGTTGCTGTCGGTGGAGCGCACCCGCACTTCGTGGCTGCCGCTGGTGGCATCCCAGTTGTACGACCACTGCAGCCAGGTGTCCACGTTGACCGCCTCGGCGAGGGTGGCCGGCTGCCAGCTGCCGCCGTCGATGCTGACGTCGACAGCGGAGATTCCGGTGTGCTGAGCCCAGGCAACTCCGGCGATCGCGACGGTGCCTGGATCAATCGAGTAGCCGGAACGCGGGGTGTCGATGCGAGAGGACAGCTTGATTGGGCCCTTCGCGGTCCAGCCGCGGGAGGTCCAGTAGCCCTCGTCGTCGGCAAAGGTGGTGACCTTTAGCGAGACAACCCATTTTGTCGCCGAAACGTAGCCGTAAAGGCCGGGGACCACCATCCGCACCGGGAAACCGTGTTCGAGTGGCAGTGGTTCGCCGTTCATCCCCACTGCCAGCATCGCATTCCTGTCGGTGTCCTGCAGCACGCTCAGCGGGGTACTCGCGGTAAAACCGTCCTGGCTCGTGGAAAGAACCATGTCCGCACCGGCGGTCGGCTTTGCGCGGGCCAGCAGCTCGCGCAGCGGATAACCGAGCCAGAGCGCGTTGCCGATCAGGTCGCCACCCACCTCCTGCGACACGCAGGTGAGGGTGATCAGTTCCTCCTGAAGGGGCAGGGCGAGCAGGTCGTCGAAGCTAATCTCAATCTCCTCCTCCACCATGCCGGTTATTTTGAGGCTCCAGGTGGATGAGTCGATCGACGGCACCTGGAGCGCCGTGTCGATGCGGTAGAAGTCCACGTTGGGGGTGACGAACGGTGAGATTCCCGAAATGGTGTCGAGGGTGTTCGCCGTCTCGACGACGGGGCCGGCGGACGCTGCGGCCGGCAGCTTGATCGCACCGCGGATCTCCTGCACCGCGGTCGTTGCGGCGCTCATCATGCGGGCGCCGGTGCCCACAACGGCGCTGGCCACCCCGGCGACGCCGAGCATGGTCAGAAACGAGCGGCGTTCAATCTGTTTGCCGGAGGCGGCAGCGACGCTGCGGGGCTTCGGCGCAGCGGCGTCGCGCCAGGCCTGCAGCCGTGTGGTCAGCGCGCGCAACACCAGGATGCCCACCACAACACCCACCACGGTGGGCGCGGGGGCGAGAGCGCTCGCGTCGGAGCGGGTGCCAACGGCGATCACCGCGATCAGGCCAACGGCGCCGAGCACAACAACGCCGTAGGGGGGTTTGCGCAGTTGCAGCTGCCCGACGAGCACGGCGAGCGCGACCACAACAACACCGAGCACGAAGAAGAGGAAGATCTTGTCATTCGTGCCGAACACGGCGATGACCGCGGACTTCAGCCACGCGGGGACAAGGTCGATGAACAGGGATCCGACACCGAGGATCGGGTTGCCGATGCCCCCGAGGAACAGGGAGACCACCTCGGCGACCGCGAGGGTTACCAGTGCCGTCACCACACCGACGAGGCCGGCGAAAAGCCCGACGCGCTGCGAGGGCAGCGCCGGCGTGGTGGGTGTGGGGGGCGCAAGTGTGGTGGTCACGGCTTCAGGATAAGTCGGCAAGATACGAGCTTGCCTGATGTGGTGTGAATTGGTGGATGACGGGCGCCAGCCGCGCTCGCGGTACTGTCGGTGAATGACGACGCCAGCACCCTCTGTCGAGGTGATCTTCCCGTGCCTCAACGAGGAGCAGGCACTGCCCTGGCTCCTCGGCCGACTGCCAGACGGCTACCACGCGATTGTGGTTGATAACGGCTCCACCGACCGGTCCGCCGAGGTCGCCCGCGAGCACGGCGCCACCGTGGTCACCGAACCGCGCCGCGGTTTCGGTTCCGCCGCCCACGCCGGCCTCCTCGCCGCCACCGCCCCCTACATCGCGTTCTGCGATGCCGACGCATCGATGGACCCGCAGGACCTGCCGCTGGTCGTTGACCCGGTCGTCAACGGCACCGTCGAGCTGATGCTCGGAAAACGCAAGCCAACCACCCGGGGCGCCTGGCCGTTCCACGCACGGATCGCCAACCGCGTGCTGGCCATCCTGATGCGCCGCGCCACGGGCTTGCCCCTGACCGACCTCGGCCCCATGCGCGCCGTCAGCCGCGAGGCGATGCTTGGCCTGAACCTCACCGACCGCCGCAGCGGTTACCCGCTCGAACTCGTCCTCAAAGGCAACGCCGCCGGCTGGCGCATCGCCGAAACAGTCACCCCCTACGCTCCACGGGTCGGCCGCTCCAAGGTCACCGGCACCCTGCGCGGCACTATCACCGCGGTGAAGGACATGTCCCGCCTCCTCGACGATCAGCGCCGAGCGCGGTGAACCCGGTCTCGTTGCGCGTCTAGGCGGACGAGGACGCTTGCTCGTTCGGTAAGTCCTCCTCGCGGCTAGTCGTGTCATCCGTGAGACCGATGTGTTCAGCTACCCGGATTGTTTTGCTGGGGGGATGACAACCCGCAATCCTCGGCCACCCACATTCGTCGCGCCCGGCGTGCGGCTTAGCTCCGCCACCACCAGCCGTCCCGGTACCGGCGAAGGCCGCCGCTCAAACGTGTGGGGATAACACGGTGATGGACATCCCGGCGTTCGAACGGCTCGTTGCTGTATTGACGGTGGTGGTGGTCCCGGCGATCGTTGCGATCCTCGCCA
>JAODAO010000202.1 GCA_025463465.1 Glaciihabitans sp.
TCATCATCGCGAGGGCGGTGGCTTCGGCCATCGCCCTCGTGCGTTGTGCCGTGAGCACGGCGTACCTCGCTTTCGTGCGCCCACTCGCTTAGCCCGGCGGCATACCCGGCTCGGTGAAACAGGCTCAGCACGCCCGGCCCAGTGAGACAGACGCAGCACGTCGGGCTCAGTGTTCTCCGCGGCTGCGGCCTATCCGGACGTACCACGTGATAGCGCCCGTGAAGATGCCAACGGCCATACCGAAGCTCAGGCCGAAGGCAACCCCGATGCTGCTGACAAGGGTGCCCACCGCAGCGCCGAGAACAAGCCCAGAGACGAGCCCGAAAACAACGAATTTAGTGAGGCCTCTGTCCGTTTGTTTCGCCATGCGAAAACGCTAGCAACCGTCAGCGGGGTGCCGCCAGCGCCCTGCCGAACTGGGAGAAGCGGCTCGTTCAGGCGCTCGCGCTGGTCTTCGTCCGCCGGGCGTGCACCCGCAGGAACACCACGATCGTGACAGCGGTGACAACGGCGAGGCCGAGGTAAAACCAGAGAAGATTCGCGCCGTAATCCAGGGGCAGGATGCTGGAACTGTTCGTGCCGAGGTTCTTTTTGATGGACTCGGGCAGGGCGACGAGGGTCGCGATCACGGCGACCACCAGGGCCCCCTGCACAATGGCGATCACCGCGAACGGCAGGCGTTTACCTGCCCTGCGCAGTAGCAGCCCGATCACGAAGATGATGATGGCGGCGATGCCGTCGTGCAGCACCAGCGCCCCGGCGAGCCAGATCAGGATTCCCAGGTACTGGGTGGGCGCGACATCGTTGATGAGGGTGATCCCACCGACGACCAGCAGGGCGACGCCAACGGCGACGAGGGCGACCCGCCAGGCGCGGATGCTGCCGCTGGTGGGCGGCTCATCCACTTCGAGCGTGGACGCCGCGGCGACTCCGTGCGACGGGTCGGGGTTATGAGGTTCTGTTGTCATCAAATCACTTCCAGTGTGCTCAGCCACTTGGTCTGCAGGACGCCGGGCCGGCCGGGCGCGATCATCCTGGCCGGGTAGCCGTGGTCGAGGTCAAGAGCCTCGCCGTTCAGTTCGAGGGCGACCAGCGTCAGCTCGTCGCGGGCGTATTCCGGGCCCATGTCCATCAGCGCGTAGCTGCTGTTCTGTTCGAGCGACACCGCCCGCACCGAGGCGCTCGCGTCGCCGCCGACCGCCTCGACGAGGTCGCGCAGTCGCACCCCACGCCAGGTGGCGGTCTGGCTCCAGCCTTCGACGCAGGCGATGGGCAGCTCGACCGTGTGTTGCGGAAGGGCCAGCAGCTGCGCCCGGCTGAAGGCCTTGGCGGTGCCGCCGTTGCTGACCGTCAGCGTCCAGTCGGTGGATGTCGCGGTGTCCAGCACCTTCGCGGCCTTTGCCGTCCGGTTCACCGGTAGGGCGTTGGGGCCAACACCCATTTTGCGTGGGGCGAAGATGTTTGTGCCGTCGAGCACCCGGAACGACTGCCCGGCGGTGGTCGCGACCAGCACTGCGCTGGCGATGCCGACGACGGTGAAAAAGGCGCGACGGCTCGCCTTGGCCGGCACGTCGGGGGTGCGCTCGACGAAGTCGAATGCCTCGGCGACGACCCCATCGGCGGCCTGGATGAGGATGGGCGGGTCGGTGGGTGTGCCACCGCGAACCATCCAGCGACCGAAGCGGTTGCCGAGGCCCGGCTTGACCGGGCGCTGTGTGCGCGGACGGGCCGGTGCGGTGCTGGATGCTTCGACGTCGGCCAGCACAGCACCGGATGCCTCGGGCGAAGCATCCACCCAGTTGAACAGTCTCGCGGTGACGCCGCTTGCGGGGGTGGATGCGGGGGTGGGCGCGGCAGCGAGGCGGGCGGCATCCACCTTCGCGTCGGAATCGGGTGCCAGCTCGGAGCGCTTTTTTGTCCAGTGCCGGTTGATCACGGGCAGCTTCACCGCGATGTGGATGGCGAGGGACCCGATGATGACGAACGACAGGGCGTAGTGGGTCTGGCGGAAGGCGAAGGGGAACAGTGCGTACCACTGGAAGGTGTTAAGCAGGCCGATGGTGATCTCGATGAGGGAGGCCGAGACGAACAGGGTGATCGAGGCCCGCTCGAGGAAATGCGGGAACGAGCGAACCGGCGGGGTCTGGAACAGCTCGGGAAAGACCACGTAGAGCTTGGCGAAGATGAGGGGGAAGCAGAGGATGCCCGCGGTGATGTGGATGCCCTGGGTGAGTTGGTAGATCCACACGGGGCGGGTGGGGAAAACCATCCAGGGCAGCGGGTCCTGCAGGAAGTGGCTGAACACGCCGGTGCTGAAGCAGAGCAGGAACGCGATCGCGAGCAGCCGGCCGGTGACAACGGCGGTGCGTGGGGTGCGCGACGGCGAGGCCAGCGCGAGGCGCAGCGAGTTCATCAGCTGCTGCAGCGCCTGCGATGCGCTGTGCAGCGTGGGGCGGTGCGCCACCTGTTGGTTGTGAACCGGTTCGTGCCGTGTTGGTGCCGTCATTGGTG
>JAODAO010000209.1 GCA_025463465.1 Glaciihabitans sp.
GCGGGATCGAGGTGAAGTTGTGTCGCGGTGGCGGGCAAGACGTAGCCCACTCGAGCGAACGTCCATAACCCCAGGGGTCATTGACAGTCACCTTGGCGCCACGACGGGCGGTGATGTACACGTTGTAGAGGAATGGCAGGATCGAAATACCCAGCAGCATTGCGCCAACGGTCGACAGCTGGTTCATCCAGGTCACACCGTCACCGGGCAGGTAGGTGGCGTATCGACGTGGCATACCTTCCACGCCGATCCAGTGCTGGATCAGGAACGTCATGTGGAAGCCGATGAACAGGAGCCAGAAGTGGATCTTGCCGATTCGCTCGTCCAGCATCTTGCCCGTCCACTTCGGCCACCAGAAGTAGAAGCCGGAGAACATTGCGAACACCACGGTGCCGAAGACGACGTAGTGGAAGTGCGCGACGACGAAGTAGCTGTCGGAGACGTGGAAGTCGAGCGGCGGCGAAGCCAGGATGACACCGGTCAGTCCACCGAAAGTGAACGTGATGAGGAAGCCGATGGCCCAGATCATGGGGGTTTCGAACGTTACCGAACCGCGCCACATCGTGCCGATCCAGTTGAAGATCTTCACACCCGTTGGTACGGCGATAAGCATTGTCATCAGGGCGAAGAACGGCAACAAAACGGAGCCGGTGACGTACATGTGGTGAGCCCACACCGTTACCGATAGGGCAGCAATCGCGATCGTTGCGTAGACCAGGGTCTTGTAACCGAAGATCGGCTTGCGACTGAACACCGGCAGTACTTCGGAGATGATGCCGAAGAACGGCAGCGCGATGATGTACACCTCGGGGTGGCCGAAGAACCAGAAGAGGTGCTGCCACAGGATTACTCCGCCGTTTGCGGCGTCGTAAATGTGCGCATCGAAGATCCGGTCGGCACCCAGCGCGAGGAAGGCGGCGGCGAGGACCGGGAACGCCATGATCACGAGGATGGATGTGACCATCACGTTCCAGGTGAAGATCGGCATGCGGAACATGGTCATTCCAGGAGCACGCATCGTGATGATGGTCGTGATGAAGTTGACCGCACCAAGAATCGTTCCGAAACCGCTCAGCGCCAGACCGAAGACCCACAGGTCTCCACCTAACCCTGGCGTGAAAGTCGTACTCGATAGTGGCGCGTATGCCGTCCAACCGAACGACGCTGCTCCCTGGGGAGTAAGGAAGCCGGCGACGGCGATCAGGGACCCGAAGCTGTACAGCCAGTACGCGAAAGCGTTAAGGCGGGGGAACGCCACGTCCGGTGCACCAATCTGCAGCGGCATAAGCACATTGGCGAAACCGGCGAACAGCGGGGTGGCGAACATCAGCAGCATAATCGTGCCGTGCATCGTGAACAGCTGGTTGTACTGTTCCTTGGTCTGAACGATCTCCCGGCCCGGTGCAAACAGCTGGGCGCGGATGACGAGAGCCATCACACCACCGAGACAGAAGTACAGGAACGACGTGATCAGGTACATGTACCCGATGGTCTTGTGGTCGGTTGACGTCATCCAGTTGACGAGGACGCTGCCCTTGCGACCGACGGATGGGGAAACCCCGTTGACGGTTTCGCCGCCGCCGACGGCTGGCCTACTCAGTGTGGTTGTCATCACTCAGTTCCCTCTTCACCACTACCGGTAACGCCCGGCAGGTTCTGGTTCACGTTGTAGTCAAGACCAAGCTGGCCTTCGAACCCGGCGTCGCGCTGGCTTTCGACATACGCGTCGTAGTCGGCCTGCGAGACGACCTTCACCTGGAACAGCATCAGCGAGTGGTATTCACCACACAGCTCTGCGCACTTTCCGGCGTAGGTGCCGATCTTCTCGGGGATGAAGTACATGTAGTTGGACCGGCCCGGAAGCATGTCCTTCTTGTACAGGAAGTCGATTACCCAGAACGAGTGAGCGACGTCGCGGGACTCGATCTTGATCTCAACGGTTTTGTCGACGGGCAGGTACAGGGTGGGGAGAGCATCGGTGTCGAGCTCGTCGTCCGCTTCACGCTCCTGGGCCTGCACACCAGCGCTGTAGACGTCCTCGTTGATGTAGTTGAAGTCCCACGCCCAGCGCTTGCCGATGACCTCGATAGAGACATCGGGGTTGGCGATTGGGGCCTCAATCTCGGCCTGGTCACGCGCAGTAAACGCGAAGAACCCCAGAACGAGGATCAACGGCACCACGGTGTAGAAGATTTCGATCGGCAGGTTGTAACGCATCTGCACGGGGAGGCCTGTCTGGCCCTTACGGCGTCGGTAGACGACCGCGGCCCAAAGGATAAGACCCCAGGTCAGGATTCCCACTGCAAGCAGGACGATCCACGACGTGGTCCAAAGACCCACGATGCGGTCGGTGTGGTTGGTCACACCGGATTCACCCGGGAGGTAGCCACGAAGCTGCTCCGGGGTACACCCGGCTAGGCCGATTGTAATTGCAACCGCGATGGGTATTGCTGCCCATCGAAGACGGCGGTTAGAGCGCACCTGAAACCTCTCGGATGTTGCGGACTGATTCGTGCTTCAGTCTATAACCCACCCGACGCCCGACCGAGCCGAGCCACGGCTGTAACCAAGGAAAGTCCCGGGGAATTGAATTCCCCGGGACTTTCAGTTAGACGATTGTGATGTAAAAGGCGACCTAGTGGAAGCTGTCGCCGCAGGCGCAGCTACCGGAAGCGTTCGGGTTGTCGATCGTGAAGCCCTGCTTCTGGATGGTGTCCTCGAAGTCGATGGACGCGCCATCGAGGTAGGGAACACTCATCTTGTCCACGACGACCTCGACGCCCTCACCGAAGTCGACGGTGGCGTCGCCATCCAGCGTGCGCTCGTCGAAATACAGCTGGTAGATGAGGCCGGAGCAGCCACCGGGCTGCACGGCAACGCGCAGGCGAAGGTCGTCGCGACCCTCCTGCGTCATCAGGCTGCGGACCTTTTCCGCCGCCGTGTCCGTCAGGCCGACGCCGTGGGCAGCAGTTGCAACAGTTGTGTCAGTCATTGGTCACTCCTCAGGACGAAAATACTTTTCCGAGTCTACGCTCGGCTCTCCAGCTTTGCGAGCAAAACGGCCTCGGTGAGGATTGCCCGTCGGAAAACTCCCAAATGAAGTGACTCGTTGGGGCTGTGCGCTCGCGTGTCTGGATCCTCAACCCCGGTGACGAGGATCTGCGCGGCCGGGAACTGGGCGACGAGGTCGGAGATGAACGGGATGGATCCCCCGATCCCTGTTTCCACGGCGGGCACTCCCCATGCATCCTCCATCGCTGCTTTCGCCTCGGCGACAGCCCATCCGCTGGTGTCCACCAGGAACGGGTTCCCAGTGTCGACCCCCGTGATCGTGATGTTGGCACCATAGGGGGCGTTTTCGACGAGATGCTTCTCTAGGGCGGCGAAGGCGTCTTCGCCCGTTTGTCCCGGTGCGATCCTGGCGCTGATCCTGACGGACGTGCTGGCTGACAGGGTGTTCGAGGCATTGGCAACGGTGGGGGCGTCGATGCCGGTGATGGTGATTGCGGGTTGCATCCACAGCCGCGACAGGATGGGGCCGCGTCCGATAGGCGTAACGCCGGGCAGCAGTGCAGCTTCTTCCCGTAAACGTTCTTCCGAGTATTCGGGGGTGTCCGATTCGCGGGACTGCAGCCCGGCCACAGCGACCGACCCGTCCGGGGCATACAGCGAGGCGAGGAGTGTGACGGTTGCCATCATCGAGTCAGGCGCCGCTCCCCCGAACATCCCAGAGTGGGAGGCGTGGCCGAGGGTCGCCACCGTCAGTTTGAAGGTGACGTTGCCGCGGAGGGCGACGGTAAGGGACGGGGTGTTGATGTCCCAGTTGTCGGAGTCAGCCACCACGATGACGTCGGCCGTCAACTGTTCGTGGTGCTCGGTGAGGAAATTGCTGAAAGATCGCGATCCGAATTCTTCCTCGCCTTCGATGAACACCACAAGGCCGAGGTCAAAATCGGTGCCGACGGTTTCCACAAAGGCGCGAATGGCTGCGACATGGGCCAGCACACCGGCCTTGTCGTCAGCAGCTCCTCGTCCGTAGAGGCGATCGCCGCGCAAGGTCGGCTCAAAGGGCGGGGTGTCCCAGTCCTCGTCCTTGCCGGGAGGCTGGACGTCGTGGTGGGCATAGAGCATGATTGTGGGCTTGCCGTTGCGAGCGGCGCGGGTTGCCAGAACTGCCGGCTGGCCGAGCGTGGATGTCTCAGCTATGGGCGCCTGGGCGATCTCAACGGTTTCGAATACGCCGAGGCCGTCGAAAAGCGCTTTCACCTGCACCGCGCTGGCGGCCACGTGGGCGGGATCGAAGCCGTCCCAGGAGACGGACGGTATTCGAATGAGACGCGAAAGATCGGCAATCGCGGACGGAAGACCCGCCTGAACGGCGTCACGAAGGGCGTTAAGGGAGGAATGTGGCTGGGACTTCGCCGCCGATGGCAGCTCCAAATCGGTCATGGAGGTAATCTTAAGTCGACACCGACGCAAGGACGAACCGTGGCTAAAACGACGAGCACTACCGACGAGGCTGCCGCGCAGGAGCTTGAGGGCACCTCCGGCAAGGGAAAAGCAACTCCCACTCGAAAAGAACAACAGGCCGCTCGAGCGCGCCCGCTGGTCTCCAACGACCGCGCCGAGGCGCGCCGGCAGGCTAAGGCCAGCAGTCAGGTGCTGCGAGATCGGGCCCGGGTTGGTATGGCGAACGGCGAGGAGAAGTACCTCCCCGTCCGCGACCGCGGCCCCCAGAAGCGATACGTTCGCGACTACATTGACGCCCGCTACAGCGTTGGCGAGGCCCTTATCCCGCTGATGCTCGGCGTGATCGTCCTCACCTTCTTTCCACAGCCCATCGTCC
>JAODAO010000210.1 GCA_025463465.1 Glaciihabitans sp.
TTGGCGGTGTTACCCAGCGCGGAGTTGATGACGTCGAGGCCCTCGAGCAGCAGCTCGTCGGAGATGCTCAGCGGCGGCAGGAAGCGGATGACGTTGCCGTAGGTTCCGCAGGTCAGCACAATCACCCCGTTTCGGTGGGCGGCCTTGGCGACCTGGGCGGTGAGGGCGGCGTCCGGGGCGCCGGTTGCGGGGTCGACCAGCTCGATGGCGATCATGGCGCCGCGGCCGCGCACGTCTCCGATGCGCGGGTCGGCGACAGCCATCTCAGCCAACCGCGTGGTCATCAGCTCGCCGAGTTGCCGAGCGCGGGCGGCAAGGTCATCGTCCTCGTACATCTTGATGGCGGCCAGCGCCGCGGCGCAGGCGATGGGGCTGCCGGCGTAGGTTCCGCCGAGACCACCTACGTGCGGGGCGTCCATAATCTCCTGGCGCCCGGTCACGGCCGACAGCGGCAGGCCACCGGCGATGCCCTTCGCTGTGACGACCAGGTCGGGCACAACACCCTCGTGCGCGCTTGCGAACATATCCCCGGTGCGGGCGAAACCGGTCTGCACCTCGTCGGCGATGAACACGACGTTGTTGGCCTTCGCCCACTCGGCCAGGGCCGGGATAAAGCCCTCGGCGGGCACGATGAAACCACCCTCACCCTGGATGGGTTCGATCACAATGGCGGCGAGGTTGGCGGCGCCGACCTGCTTGTCGATCATCGAGATGGCCTGCGCTGCGGCATCCACCCCGCTCAGCCCGTCGCGGTATGGATAGGACATCGGGGCGCGGTAGACCTCGGGGGCAAACGGGCCAAACCCGCTTTTGTATGGCATCGACTTGGCGGTCATCGCCATGGTCAGGTTGGTGCGCCCGTGGTACGCGTGGTCGAAAACGACGACGGCTGCGCGGCCGGTGTAACTGCGGGCGATTTTGATGGCGTTCTCCACCGCCTCGGCGCCCGAGTTGAACAGGGCGCTGCGCTTGGAATGGTCGCCGGGGGTGAGGCGGTTGAGGGCCTCCGCCACCTCGACGTATGAGTCATACGGGGTGATGGTGAAGCAGGTGTGGGTGAAGCGTGCGACCTGGTCGGTGACGGCGTCGACCACCGCGGGGGCGCTGTTGCCGACCCCGGTCACGGCGATGCCCGAGCCGAGGTCGATGAACGAGTTGCCGTCGACGTCGACGAGCACACCCCCGCCGGCCGCTGCGGCGTACACGGGCATGGTGGTGCCAACACCCGAGGCGACGGCCTGCGATTTACGCGCCTGCAGGGCCTGCGAGATCGGGCCGGGAATCTCGGTCACCAACCGGCGTTCCTGGACAAGGCCCGGCCCGCCAACGGCTGTGTCGACGATCGTCATTTCTGCTCCTCGAGAGGTGATGGTGCGCGGCAATTCGATGCATCAACGCTACGTATTCGGGCGCCACAACTCACTGGCCACGGTGTCTATTCGGTTTATCATTGGTGTACACCGCGTACACAGATGGAGTTGCGATGCCGGTAACGCTCGGGTACCTGCTGGCGCAGCGATCGCTGGGCCTTCGCCTGGTGTGTGGACCAGAGTCAGGCATGGACCACCCCATCCTGTGGGCGCACGGGTCCGACCTCGCCGACCCGACCCCGTTCCTGTCACCCGGGGACGCGTTGCTCACCACGGGCATCCAGTACGAGGCCAACGACACTACCGCCTGGACGGCGTACGTCGATCGGCTGGTGGCGGCAGGTGTGCCCGCGCTCGGATTCGGCACCGAAGTCGTCCGTGAAGGAACACCGACCGCACTGGTGGATGCCTGCGCTTCGGCAGGGATTGCCCTGTTCGAGGTGCCATACAAAACGCCTTTTATCGCCGTTGCCCGCGCGGTCGCGACCTTCACCGCCGACGAACGTTTCGCCCGCAGCGCCTGGGCGTTGCAGGCACAGGGCTCCATCGCCCGGGCGGCGCTGCACCCCGACGGCCTCGGGGCGACTCTGGCCGAACTGTCCCACCAACTCGGCGCAACCGTTGGCCTGTTCAACCCGGCGGGTGAGGTGTCCCGGGTCGCGCCAGGCACCGAGGCAGGGGCGCTCGCCGCGTTGGGGGAGGACGCCAACAAACTGCTTGGTGCCGGGCGCCGAGCCAGCATCCGCGCACGTACGCCAGCCGGAGCCTTTGAGCTGCAGACCCTCGGCCGGCATGGCAGCCTGCGCGGGGTGCTCGCCGTGGGTGAGCCGACCGTGTCGGACTCCGCCAGCGCGCAGGTGATCGGCAGCGTCGTCGCACGGGTGGAACTGTCCCTCGAACAGAATCACACCACCTCCGCCGTGCGGAACCAGGTTCGTTCGGCGATCCTCGAAGCATTGCTGGCTGGGCACTTGGAGTTGACGCAGTCACTCTCGCGGCAGCTGTGGGGGCCGCTGCCCGCGACGCCCATCCACGTGGTGCTGTTCGATGCGCCGACAGACAAGCGACCGGCGCTCGCCGACAACCTTGAGATGCTCGCCGACAAACATGCCGGAGCTATCTTCCACGCTCTTCGGGATGATCAATTGGTGGTGATCGTTGAATCATCCACCGCACCGCTGGTCGACTCGTTGTGCGCCAGCTTCTGCGTGCGGGCGGGAGTTTCTCCCGGCGCCGGTTACACCGAGCTCGCGACGTTGATCGCCAAGGCGCAGCGCGCCCTGGACGCACCTTCCGCCACGGCTGGCCGCGTTCGCCACTTCACGCCGGAGCCGTCCGACCAGCTGCGCGGCCTGTTGCAGGGCGACGACGCCCGGCGCATCGCGGTGTCCGCGCTCGCACCACTGACGGAACACGACCGCGAGCGCGGGGCCGAGTTGACGCGCTCCGCGATGGTGTGGCTGGAACACAACGGCCAGTTCGAGTCAGCGGCGACGCAGCTCGGCATCCACCGGCACACCCTGCGGGCCCGCATCTCGGCCGTCGAGGCGATCCTGCAGGTCGACCTGTCGGGCTTCGCGGCCCGCGCCACCCTCTGGAACCTGCTGGCCGCCGCGCCTGACATCGCCCCGTCCACCAACTAGGTCTACTGAGGCAGCACGTTGCGCCGGACCGGCGCATAATCGGCTTCGCTGTTCGACGCCCTGGCTTCGATGCGACGTAGACTCGCCTCGCGGGGCGACCGCTCATTGTTTTCACTAACGGAGGTGAATAGCATTGCCCCACTCACGGCTGTCCCTGTGGGTAGGTACGCTCTCGATCCGCCGCTGGCACGCCCACTCGAAACTCTTCGCGCTTGTGCTGACGGTCGCACTTGTTTCCGGGTCTGTCCTGTCCGGCTCGCTGCTTCTGGTGCGCTCCGCCGAAGATGCCGGAATCCGCGGCGCCCTCGCCTCGATGACGGCGGAACGGGTGGATGTCTCGGTGCGCATCATCAACCCGGACAGCCCGGTGGCCGAAACGCGATCGGCGGTCGACCGCGCGACCGAACTGGCTTATGGAACCGGGGTCAGCTGGACGAGCCGTTCCTGGATCACCACCAACTGGGTGACCACCCCAAACGACCTGTATACGTACGCGGTCGAACTCGATGACCCGTCAGCCGCTGCGAAACTCGTTGAGGGTCAATGGCCGACGTCGCCACAGGGTATCGCCGTGCCGGTCGATGCTGCAGGTTCCCTCGGCGTCTCCGTCGGCGACACGGTGACCCTCGATAACAACGGCTCCGCCGTTGAATTGCGAGTCGACGCCCTCTACCAGGCATCCCCCGAATCGGGTGTGTTCTGGGAAAACGACCCTCTGTCGGCCGCCGGCGACATCGACGGCTTTCCCGAACCCGGCAGATCGTTTTTTAACCCGGTCCATGCAGTTGGCCCGTTTATCATCGGCACCGGAGGGGTGGACGCGTCTGCTATCTCCCCGGCCCAGCTCGAGGCGGTCGAACATCCGTCGTTTGAGGCGACGGATGTCGCCGGGCTGGCGGCGCTACGCGAACGGGTGGTCGAGGCGGATACCGGTATTCCGTTGGCCGTTGCGCATTCCCAGGGGCAATTATTCGTCGACAGCAACCTCGCGGCGTCGCTCGGGGACGTCGACTCCGGCCTCACGGCCACTCGGCAACTGGCCCTCATCGTCGCCCTTGTGCTTCTTGTTGTTGTCGCGGTGGCGGCATTCGCGGTGACCCGACTTCTGGTGGGGTCCCGCACCGCGGAGTTCGACCTGCTGCGAGCCCGCGGCGCCTCGAACGCGCAGGTCGCACTCACCACCGGGCTCGACGCCGTCACCGTGGGGCTCGTGGTTCTTGTGGCGAGCCCGTGGGGTGGTGTGCTGCTGCGCGCCATCATCGTGGGAACACCACCGCTGTCCACCGTGGGACTCGACCGCTGGATACTGCCGGACGCATCAGCGTGGATCAGCTCGGCCGTCGTCGCCATAATCATGGTCGGCCTGCTCTGGTTTCCCTCGGCACCGAGGCGCGTTCGCCTGGGCAGGGTGCCGGCGGGGGCCATCACGCTGGCACTGCGTAGCGCCGTGATTGTCGCCGCAGCCGTGATGGTGTGGAGGGCGATTACAACGCCATTGCAGCCGGGCGATCCGCTCCTCGCGGCGACACCCGCCGTGCTCCTCGTCGCGATCGCGCTGGTCGGCGGTCGCGTGACAACGGCGCTGACACGTCCGGCCGCGGTCTTGGCCGGTCGTTCGCGCGGCGTTGTCGCGCCGCTGGCCGGATGGTTCGCGTCCCGGGGCCCCGGTCGTTCCGGGGGTGTCGCCCTGGTCGCCCTGGCGGTCGCCGCATCGGTGGTCGTCCTTGGTATTAATGCCACC
This sequence comes from Glaciihabitans sp., assembly GCA_025463465.1. Lineage (GTDB taxonomy): Bacteria > Actinomycetota > Actinomycetes > Actinomycetales > Microbacteriaceae > Glaciihabitans. The sequence continues at coordinate 4,755 of JAODAO010000210.1, forward strand.
TGGCGGCAGGCGCTGCGTGACGAAGCTGCCGTGGCGGTGGGCCCCGCGTATCGGATTGCGGCGCAGCAGAACCCCCAGGGCCCCCAGGCCACCCTGCTCGCCGGCGACCTGCGCGATGCTGCCCCCGTGCTGCGGCGGGAGACGGTCGTCCGCAAAGAGCTCCTTTTCGGGGCAGAGGGGGAGGCGCCCGGCGTGTCCGTGCAGGTGCTGGGGCTGAGTGACGCCGCGCGCCGTTCCCTCGACTTCGGTACCGTCGCCGCCGCGGGCGGATCGGCCGTCGTCGACGGGCTGCCTCCCCGGGACGATGACGACACCGGGCCGCTTTTGCCCTCGGGGGTCGAGGCTTTCGGCGCGACGGTCGAGCTGGTGGCACCGGAGGGTGTCCAGGCGGAGATCTCCGTCGTCTGCGAGGACAGCACGGGCACGCTGGCGGTGTATTCGTTGGGAACGGTGACCCCGGGCACCACCGTCGTCACCTCAACCGAACTGATCACAACGACCGACGAACGAAACCCCACCCGCCTGTTGGCGGTCACCATGCAGCTGCGACAGGACGGCGACCCCGTCGACCCCGCCACTTTCACCTCGACGGTGTCCGCGCTGTCGGCGGTAACCGCTACCACAGCGGCAGCCGGGAGCCCGATATCGCTGCGCGATGCGCAGGGGTGGGCGGGGTCTGCCAGCAACG
>JAODAO010000211.1 GCA_025463465.1 Glaciihabitans sp.
CCCCGTATTCAAGGAGCAGGCAGGCGGCCACCCCCATCGCCACCACCTCACCGAGGGTGGCGTAAGCGTAGGAATATGTGCTGCCGGACACGGGCACCGCCGACGCCATTTCCGCATAGTTGATCGCCGCAAGCCCGGCGGCAACGCCCGCCACGATGAACGAGATGACGACGGCAGGGCCGGCCTCCGGCACGGCCAGGGACATCACAAAGAAGATCCCCGTCCCGATGGTTGCTCCCACACCGAACAGGGTGAGCTGGAAGGTGCCGATCGAGCGCTTCAGTGCCGATGTTTGTTCAGAGGCCGGCTGGCCAACCGGCTTACGGCGAAACAACTGGGCCCGCAGCCCCCCGGAGCGGGTGTTGGGAGAACTCATCTTTACCTCCGGGCCAGCGAAGTGTCGATAACGTCGGGCGGTGCGGGTGATCTGCTGTCCGGGACGCTGGCGCGGCGAACGGCGTGGAACGTGCGGCACAGACGGTCGCCTGGAACATCTTGGCGCCGCACGGAATCTTGCGTCTACGACTTGACGTAGCAGCACAGCAACCTAGAGTCACGTCGGCGCAATTCGCGCTGGTCCTGGTGCCGGTTAACAGGCTCTGGCGGCCCGGGAAGTGTTCTTCCTGTGCCGCCAGAGCGTTACTGCGTTATCGCTGCGAAGTTATTCCTTCGACTCTGTTGTGATGATCCCGGCGCCGGAGCTGGAGGCGCGGCGCGAGGTACGCGAGCGACCCTGGCCGGGCTGCTTCGGCTCGGGGAGGGCCCCAAGCACGGAATCGAGAATCTGCTCGGCATCGTGGGTGCTGATGCGGCGCGATGCACGGGAGGACTTGTTCACGGGGATGTCGAGGATGGCTACCGACGCTTCGACGGCTGGCGCGTCGTCAGACGTGCGCTCCTGCCGGCGGACCGGTTCCTCAACGCGCTCGGGCTTGACGGCGTGCTGCGCATTGATTTCCTCTGCGCTGATTTTCCGCGATCCGGAACCGTCGTTCGACTGGCGCGAGTTGCCACGGCCATTTCCGCCCTGGCGGTTGTTGCGGTCGCCGTTCTGGCGCCCGTTCCCACGTGGCGGACGGGTGGGTGCCTCGGCGACGGGGAGGGTGACTTCAACGACCTCGACGACCTCGACAACCTCAACGACCTCAACCGGTGCCGGGGGCGCGGCGACGGGCTCGGTGTGTACGGTGCTCTTGGCAACACGTGCGAGCGCGTTCCGCACGTCATCGGTGATGGCGTGGGTGACGGGGATGCTCTGGGTGATCGGCGCGGTCGGCGCGGCTGCAGCAACGGGTGCTGCGGCGGGGTTGCCGCCGTTGCCGTTGCGCTGGCCGTTCTGGGTGCCGTTGGTCGCCGGCTGCTTGCTTTGGCGGCGTCCGCGGCCGTTGCCCTCGGGCATCTGCTGCGGCGTCTGGCGGTGCTTGGTGTCGGGGTCGTGGTGGATGATGATGCCCCGGCCGGCGCAGTGCTCACACGCCTCGCTGAAGGACTCGATGAGACCGAGACCAAGCTTCTTACGGGTCATCTGGACCAGGCCGAGGCTGGTGACCTCTGCGACCTGGTGTTTGGTGCGGTCACGGCTCAGGCATTCGACCAGGCGACGAAGGACGAGGTCGCGGTTGGTTTCGAGCACCATGTCGATGAAGTCGACGACGATGATTCCGCCAATGTCGCGCAGGCGCAGCTGGCGAACGATTTCCTCCGCCGCTTCGAGGTTGTTTTTGGTGACCGTCTCCTCGAGGTTTCCGCCGCTACCGACGAACTTCCCGGTGTTGACGTCGACCACGGTCATCGCCTCGGTGCGGTCGATCACCAGGGAGCCACCGGAGGGCAGCCAGACCTTGCGGTCCAGGGCCTTCTCGATCTGCTCGGTGATGCGGTACGCGTCGAAGGAGTCTGTGTCACCCTCGTAGGTTTCGACGCGCTCGAGCAGGTCGGGAGCGACGGAACGCAGGTAGTTCTCGATTGTCGTCTGGGCTTCCGGACCCGCGATGACGAGCTTCTGGAAGTCCTCGTTGAACACGTCGCGGACGATCTTCACCAGCAGGTCGGGCTCGCTGTGCAGCAGCACGGGTGCCTGGGAGGTCTCGACGAGGCGGCTGATCTCGGCCCACTGGCTAGTTAGACGGTTGACGTCGAGGGTGAGCTGCTCGTCGGTTGCGCCTTCGGCGGCGGTGCGTACGATCACGCCGACGTTGTCGGGGAGGACCTCTTTGAGGATCTTTTTGAGGCGGGCACGCTCGGTGTCCGGCAGCTTGCGGCTGATCCCGTTCATTGAGCCGTTCGGCACGTAGACGAGGTAGCGGCCGGGCAGGCTGACCTGGCTCGTCAGGCGGGCGCCCTTGTGGCCGATCGGGTCCTTGGTGACCTGGACGAGCACGCGGTCGCCGGGCTTCAGGGCCAGCTCGATGCGGCGGGCCTGGTTGGGGGCGCTGCTGCCGGCGGCTGCCGCTTCCCAGTCGACTTCGCCGGAGTACAGGACGGCGTTGCGGCCGCGCCCGATGTCAACGAATGCCGCTTCCATGGAGGGAAGGACGTTCTGCACACGACCGAGGTAGACGTTGCCGATGAGGCTCGCCTCCGCTGCCTTGGCGACATAGTGCTCAACGAGCACACCGTCTTCGAGGACGGCGATCTGGGTACGGTCGTACTTGGAGCGCACCACCATGGAGCGGTCGACGCTTTCGCGGCGGGCGAGGAACTCGGCCTCGGTGATTACGGGACGACGGCGCCCGGCGTCACGACCATCACGGCGGCGCTGCTTCTTCGCCTCGAGGCGGGTTGAGCCCTTGATGCGCTGCGGCTCGGTGATCGGCTCGGGCTTTGCGCGGGGCTGGCGAACCTTGACCACGGTGTTCGGGTCGGTGTCGCCCTCGCGGGGCTCTTCCCCGGGGCGGCGGCGGGAACGGCGGCGGACGCCCTGCACCTCATCGTCCTGAACCTCGTCACGGCGGATTTCCTCACGGGGGTTGTCCTCGTGGCTGGGCAGGTCGCGGGTGTTCGTGTCGCGGCGGTCGTCACCGCGACGGTTGTCGTCACGGCGGTCATCGCGGCGGTTCTCGTCCCGGCGGTCGTCACGACGGTTGTCATCCCGACGGTTCTCGTCGCGACGGTTCTCGTCCCGGCGGTTGTCGTCGCGGACGGACTCGTCGCGGCGGGTGGGGCGGTTGGCCAGCGGCGGAAGATCGGGTGCCTGGAACAGGAGCGAGGTGGTGGGGCGGGGCGGGGTGCGACGTGCGGAGAAGTCCGGAAGAACGACCGTCATCGGTTCATTTCCGACGGGTGCGTCGTCCATCGACAGGCTGATGTCGACCGCCGGCGCCTTTTTGGGCGCGGCGCGGCGCGAGCGGGGTGCACCGGCGGCGGGGTCCGCATTGGGGGTTTCCGTTTCGACGGTGTCGTCGATCGAGTTGTCGGCGGCGCGGCGGGTCGTTGCGCGCTTGCGGGCGGGAGACTCGGTGGCGTTGTCGTCGGCCATTGTCGGCTCGCTCTCGGTCGACACCGTGGTGTCGACGGTCGGGGTGGATGCTTCGGTGGGGACGATGACCCGCTCGTCTGCGGCGGGGCTGTGCGCCGCGGCAGTCATTTCGGTGGCGGCGGACGCCCGGCGGCCGCCGAACAGTCGGCTGCGCTTTTTCGGTGCTTCGTTGTTTTCGTTTATATTCACCATTACTGGTGGACTCCTTGGCCGAGGAGGTGACCGCGCCACCAACCGGGTAATCTCTGGAGCGTTCTTCGCCTGGGCGAAAACGCTGCTAATCCTTCATGTCCGCAACCGGTACCGTGCCTCGGATTTTCGAGGCTGGCGACGTCGTTGCCCATGCTGTGCACCACACTGTTGCTGTCACCACAGTGCCCGGAACTTGCTATCCGACACCGCAGCATCC
>JAODAO010000247.1 GCA_025463465.1 Glaciihabitans sp.
AGAAAGTCCCGAATGACAAGGGCATCAGCGGCTGGCAGCTTCTCGGCAACGTCCATCAGTCGGTGATGCATCGAGCCGAGGGTTTGGCGTACCTCGTCGTCCGAGCCGGGGGTGGCCACGATGCTGATGCTGCGCCGGTCGGTCGGGTGTTGCTCGCGCTGGATGTGGCCGCTGGCGGTGAGCCGGTCGAGCATGGTGGTGACGGAGGCTGAGGTCATCCCGAGGTGGGATGCGAGGTCACGCGAGGTGACGACGCGATCCTCGCCGTTGGCCTTGAGCAGAAAGCGCAGCGCCTGGAGGTCGCTTGCGCCCATCCGCATCGACACGCGGGTGCGCATCCGCATCGCCTGCTCGGAGGTGCGGTAATCCGACAGGGCGAGGAGGAGCTCGGTTGTTACCGGGCGCAGCTCGATTGTTGTTTCATCAGAAGACGAATTGGAGGAGGGCTGGGGTAAATCACTGACCACGTGCTGAGCGTACCTTCGGTTGGACGAGGCGAGAAACTGGCGGGGAATCGCGTTACTTAGCGGATTCCGTGCTAACGCGCGTGGCTGTTTTGCGTCGAGACGATGAAGGTGCGTGAGCGTCGATCTCGTCGATGGCCTCACGCATATCGGTGAGGAAGTCGATAACAATCCGGGCTTCACTCTCGGAGAGTTGCTGGGCGATTTCCACCATCCGCTCGTGCACGTTGCCGAGGGTGTGACGAATCTCGTCGTCTGTGGTGGCGGTCGGCACGATGATCAGGGCGCGACGGTCAAACGGGCTGTGCTCACGACGAATGTGACCACCCTTAGCGAGGCGGTCGAGCAGCACGGTCGTTGATGCGCTGGAGATGCCGAGATAGGCGGCGAGCTCCTTCGGTCCGGTGCTGCGCTGGTCGCGGTGTGCCCGCAGGATATAGCGCAGGGCGAGCAGGTCGTTCTCACCCATTCCCATGGATGTTTCTGTTCGCCGCCTCATGGCCGACTCCGCTGCCCGGTAGGTGCGCATCGCCTCCAGGAGTTCGATGCTGCGCTGCCGCTGCGCGTCGTCGTCGAACCAGTAATGGTTCGCCGAATCTATCGCCTCGTTTGTCATCCGGCAATCGTAGGTCATCTAACTACTAGAACGACTAATTAAGCATTGCTACCCAGAAACTGCACAGAAAAGACCGGTTCTATTTGCCAAGCGTCTTTTTGCTGTGTTATTACTAGATGCACTAGCTAATAGGCCGGCTAACGAAATGGAGCACCGATGACACTCGACGTAGCGCGCAAGCCAGGCGCTTCCGACGGGCCCATCCTGTGGAGCTCACCCGAGGGCAACCTCTGGATCGCCAACCACGGCGGAGAGTTCGCCGGCATGGTCGAGTTCAGTGATGGACACTTCCTCGCCAGCGACAGCACGGGCGTCCTGATCAACTCTTTTGCCGACATCCCGTCGGCCAAAGCGGCGATTACCGCTCAGGTTGCCTCCCGCAACACCCTCCTGGGAGCAGTGACGTCGATCTACCACCACCTTGGTGCAATAAACCAGGGCATCGACGTCGCGCGAGCGTCGAAGCACTACCGACGTTCCGCGTAGCTCTTCCACATCGGATGCTCCATCGCAGCGAATGACATCACTCGTGGCCACGGCAGTACTTCCGCACACACCACTGCGGCTATCAATCCACCCTCAGTAAGCAACTCAGAAAGTAGACATAATCATGGGCTTTTTTGGATTTCTCCTCCTTGGACTCATTGCTGGCGCGATCGCTAAGCTGATCCTCCCGGGCCGACAGGCTGGCGGCTGGATCATCACCCTCGTACTGGGTGTAGTCGGCGCTCTCCTCGGTGGTTTCATCGGCAGCGCCGTCTTCGGCGTTGGCCTGGAGAACTTCTTCGACATCTCGACCTGGATCCTCGCGATCGTCGGTTCGCTGATCGTCCTCGTCATCTACGGCGCGCTCACAGGACGCAAAGGACGCTAGCTCCCCCGGTATCCCCGTAAGGGAGCTACCCACAGTGACAGCTCAAGGCTGCGCGGACCAGGTTCCTGGTTCGTGCAGCCTTTGTCGTTTAATCGCTGGGTGTGATTTGGGGGAGGGTCGTTAAACAGCAAACGGCACGTCGTAAGACGAGCCGTTGACGGTGCTGATTCACCTGGGGGTGGCTGATCCACTACGAGGTGGGGGAGTGGATGGGACTACTAGTGCATGCCCGTCAGGAGGTAGGTGCCAGTGACGGCCATCAGGGCGGCGGCGACCCAGGCGATCCGCGCGGTCACGACATCGCCGAACCCACTGGAGGGGAGGGCGGCGGAGCCGTGAGCGGTTACGGTGGCTGAGCTCGTGGACTCACGCTCCAGCGTTGAGGTGGAGCAGTTCTGTGTGGCTGAGCTGTTGTGCATGGTACCCATCCCACTTTGGTAGATAGTCAATTAGTTAGACATTCTAGTTAGTCGTTTCGCTCATTTCAAAGCAGAATGACAAAAAATGATCGTCCGAACAAGGGGTAAGACGGTTGCAATTGTTGGATGTCTCCACCCGGCGTATCGGAGCGCAGAAACAAAGACGGGCAAGGGCAACTTTGTCAAGCACTGTTACCTATAGAACACTCTGTCTACCATTGCGCCTAAGTCGCGGCGAGGTCTCGAAGCCCGCGAAAGCGGAGGGGAAGACCATGTCCATCAAAGAAACCATCTCGGCGCAGCAGACCGGCGAAAACGTCGATAATCGGGCTCGCGCCACCTTCACCGATGGGGCGGAACCGGTGAGCGGCCCCATAGCCCTCGGTGCAACGGCCGACCGAACCCTCCGCCAACTCGAAGCCGAGAAAGACCTCCGAGCTATCGGTGCTGCGGCGCAGTGGCTGGATTCCATGGGCCTCGAGGCCGACAGCCCCGGCGTCGAGGTAATACGCCGCAACCCGGCGTTCTCCCGCTCCGCCCTGTCTCCCGCCATACCCACCGAACCGGGTGGTGAGGTCACTGTGCTGTCCTGGCAGGTCAACGGCCGCGATTACACGGCCGAACATTTTGTGAAGGACTCCACCCCCCATAGGGGAGTACCCCGACCGCCGTTCGAAGTGTGGGTGGCGATAGCGACCGGGTACGGCGATGCCACCTCACGCCTGGTGGCCACCACGCCCGAAGCCCACCGGGCAGCGCTGGTAGAAGAGGCCCGCCGGCTCGACGACGTCAAGCATCGCCTGGACGAGAAGCACCGCTTCCTGGGGTGGGGCTGATCTCGGCTGATTCTGCCTAACTGCGCGGGTTGGTCAGCTGGGACTCCAGCAGGTACGCGTTGGCATCCCAACTGGTGACCTCGTTATAGCGGCGTGCGCCGGTACCGCCCTCCTCGGCGGTCAACCAGCAGACGGCACCACCCTCGATGAAGGCCACCCAGTCGCTGTGCATCTGCTCGGCGAGTGCCCGAGGTGGCGTGGATCCGAACTGCGCCTCCACACCCTCGGCCTCGAGCAGGTCCCAGGCGAAGGGCAGCTCCATGCAGTGTCCCGCGACCCCGGTGACGGGGGAGTGGAACGCGAAGTCGTACAACCACGTGCGTGAGCCTGCGCCCCCGGCCGTGCGTGCAGCGGCGACCCGGGTGACGGCGGCGCGAAAGTAGGAGCTGACCAGAACCTGGCTGTGCGCATACTGCACTCCGACGGTGTTCACCTCGGCGCGGAATCTGTCGATTGCCACGTCATTGGCACCACCGGCGC
>JAODAO010000483.1 GCA_025463465.1 Glaciihabitans sp.
GGACGATGGCAAGTGCCTTCGCGCGGGCGACCTCGCCGATCATGGCGGGGATCTGGCCATTCTGGTCGAGGACCTTGATGAACTCGCCCGGCTCCATGCCGTACTGAGCAGCACCCTGGATCAGGTACTGGGTGAGCTCGTCCTGGCTGACCTTGACCTCTTCCTTCTCGGCGATAGCGTCGAGGAGGATCTGGCTGCGGAAGGTTTTCTCGCTCGACTCGGCGACCTCGGCACGGTGGGTGTCGTCCTCGAGGCGGTTCTCGTTCTCGAGGTGACGGGTCACCTCGTTCTCGATGAGCGCTGCGGGAACCGAGATGTCGACGAGTTCGACGAGCTTGTCGACGATCTGGTCGCGCGCCTCTGCGCCCTGGGCGAAGACCTTGGACTTCGCGGCCTGGACGGACAGGTCGGCCTTGAGCTCGTCGATGGTGTCGAACGGGCTGGAGATCTGGGCGAAGTCATCGTCGGCCTCGGGAAGCTCGCGCTCCTTGACAGCCAGCAGGTTGACGGAGATAAGGGCGACCTGGCCCTCCTTGTCACCACCGAGCAGGGTGGACTCGAAGGTGGTGGACTCCCCTGCGGTGAGGGAGTCGAGGGCCTCGTCGATGCCCTCGATCAGCTCGCCGGAACCGATCTCGTAGCTGATGTTGTTGGCCGTGTCGACCTCTTCTTCACCGATGGTGGCGACGAGGTCGAGCTGGGCGAAGTCGCCGGTCTTGGCGGGGCGATCAACCGTGATCAGCGTGCCGAAGCGGCTGCGAAGGTTGTCAAGCTCGGTGTTGACGTCCTCGTCGGAGACGGTGGCTGCCTCAACGGTCAGCTTCAGTCCCTCGTAGGCGGGGAGGTCGAACTCGGGGCGGACGTCAACCTCGACGGCCAGCAGCAGGTCGCCGCTGAAGTCCTTGGCGCTCGGCCATTCGGCGATGTCAGCCTCGGGGCGACCGAGTACACGGATCTTCTCTTCGGAAACTGCCTGGCGGTAGAACTTGTCCAGTCCGTCGCTGACGGCGTGGTTCAGAACTTCTTCGCGGCCGACACGCTGGTCGATCAGCTGCGGCGGTACCTTGCCCTTGCGGAAGCCGGGAATGTTGACCGACTCGGCAATGTGGCTGTACGCGTGATCGATGCTCGGGCGGAGCTCCTCTGGCGTCACAGCGATGGTCAGCTTGACGCGGGTGGGGCTCAGCTTCTCGACCGTGGTCTTCACGTTGGTGTTCTCCTGATTTTTGACGTACTGGACATGCTTAGTACTGAATTTATCTATGGGAAGTTATGTCGGGATGACAGGAGTCGAACCTGCGACATCTCGGCCCCAAACCGAGCACTCTACCAAGCTGAGCTACATCCCGTTTTCGCATTCCTGCGAACGTTTAATGCGACGTACTGGACTACTACTTTCTGGTGAAACACTACCGACAGTTCCTTTGTGCAACCTGTTGGTCGACAGCCGGGAACGTGACCGGGCTGGTCGCGGTTTTCCTGCGGTAGCAATACGACCGAAATCCGGGAAAGCATGCTTATCCGTAATTTGGCCTCGGCAAGTCTAGCCGAGTTCCCGAGGTGTGGTGCGAACACCCTCAATACATGTATTAGGCTTGCAACGCACGAACGGTGAAGAACCGATTGCTGCGGGGATGTAGCTCAATGGTAGAGCCTCAGTCTTCCAAACTGATGACGCCAGTTCGATCCTGGTCATCCCCTCCGCACATTCAAGGCCGGCAGCTCAACGAGTTGCCGGCCTTGTGCGTTGCCGGCCTTGTGCTTTGTCGACCAGGAGTCGGGGTTGCGCTTCCCCCACCCGGCATGATTTACCATGCGGCTGATTGCCCTGCATCGTGGCAAACTCACAAGGAAACTTCACTATCGTCGAAGGTGCACCATCGCGGCGCGAAGGTTTACCGAGGAGACACCGGCAGAACATGAGCACGGAAACTCCCCGTCCCCTCGCTGCCCCGGTGCCGGACAACGATCCAGCCCGGCTGCGTGACGAGTTCGCACGACTGATGATGTCGTACAAGTTCGGCCTCGACGAGATCATGACGAAGGTGAACATCCTCAAGGAGGAGTTCGCCTACATTCACGACTACAGCCCGATCGAGCACGTGCACTCCCGGGTGAAGTCTCCGGACAGCATCCTCAAGAAGGCTCTGCGCAAACGCTGCCCACCAACCATCGAGGGCATCCGCACCAACATTTCCGACATCGCCGGGGTGCGAATCACCTGCAGTTTTGTGGCGGACACCTACGTCATCCGCGACATGCTGATGCGTCAGGACGATGTCAGTGTGATCGAAGTCAAGGACTACATCGCCGAACCCAAACCGAACGGTTACCAGTCACTGCACCTCATCGTGGAGGTGCCCGTTTTTATGTCAGACCGCGTCGAGCCCGTGCGGGTGGAGATCCAGATCCGCACGGTCGCCATGGACTTTTGGGCAAGCGTCGAGCACAAGATCTTCTACAAGTACGACGGCGAGGTGCCCCAGGCCCTGCTGGACGAGTTGAAGGCGGCGGCCGACGGTGTCACCACCCTCGACCAGAAGATGGAACGCCTCTATGGGGAGGTCACGAAGCTGACGGCGGACAAGCCGCACCACCCGTCCGGGTCCCTGTCGTCGCGCCAGCACATCCCGTTCGACGACGAAGACCTGGCCGCGTTTTTCACCCGGGCCCCCGAAGAGCCGCAGGCCTAGGCCCCCGAACCGTGGGGTGAGCCGTGGGTGAACTGTGGGGTGAGCCAAGGGGTGAACCGTCACGACTCCATGGGCAGGGCAGGGGGATGATGGGCCGCGTGGCCTGGCGTTGGTGCGAGCACAACACCGACGAGGTCTTCGAGAGCGTGGGCGAGCCGGGCATCGGCGAGTTCGTAGCGGGCCCTGCGGCCAACCGGCACCATTACCACCAGTCCACAATCGCGCAGGCAAGCCAGGTGGTTCGACATGTTTTGCCTGGACACCCCGAGGGTGTCGGCCAGGTCGCCGGAGAATGCCGACGCACTGGACAACTCCACAAGTACCCGGGCGCGCGTCGGGTCTGACAGGGCATATCCGAATCGCGCCAGTGCCGGTGCCGCCAGAAGTGTCTCCACAGCGAAAGACTACCCCGATCATTACAGCCGTGACTTTATTCAGCGACGACTGTAGTCTTTTCGCCATGACCGGCCACAACCACTCCCACCCCACCGGGGTAGAGCACCACCGGCGCCCGCTGGTGGCGGCGTTGGCCATCACGGTCACCATTCTGGTCGCCGAAATCGTTGGGGCAGTCATCACCGGCAGCCTCGCGCTACTCATCGATGCCGCCCACATGCTCACCGACGCCGGTGGGCTTGCCA
>JAODAO010000259.1 GCA_025463465.1 Glaciihabitans sp.
CCGACGCCGTTCCCGAATACGTGTATGCCGGTGAGCGCCTGTCGCCCCTGCACAACATCCACGTCGCCGCCGGGGCCAGCTTCACGGACTTCGCCGGCTGGCAGATGCCCGTCAGCTACGGCTCCGACCTTGCCGAGCACCACGCCGTGCGCACTGCCGCCGGCCTCTTCGACCTGTCCCATATGGGCGAGATCCTCGTCATCGGCCCCGAGGCGGCCGACGCCCTCGATTACGCCCTCGCCGGTAAAATCAGCGCAACCGTTGACGTGCAGGCGAAATACAGCCTGCTGCTGTCCCGCGAGGGCGGCATCGTCGACGACCTCGTCGTCTATCGCACCGGCGAGGACCGCTTCCTGGTCGTCGCCAACGCCTCCAATCGGATGGAGGTGGCGCAGGAACTGCTTCAGCGCTGCTCGCTGTTCGACTGCGAGGTGTTCGACGAGAGCGACGACATCGCCCTCATCGCCATCCAGGGCCCTAAGGCATTCGAGATTCTCAGCCAGGTGCCCGGTGTTGACATCGACGACCTCGCCGGCATCGGCTACTACCGCTGCGGCTCAGGCACTTTTGGCGAAAAGGGCGAGCACAACCTGCTCGTCGCCCGCACCGGCTACACGGGAGAGGACGGCTACGAGCTGTACCTGGCCCCCGACGTCGCCCCCACCCTGTGGGAAGCCCTGATCGACACCGGCGGTGGCAGCGGGCTTGTCCCCGCCGGCCTCGCGAGCCGCGACACCCTCCGCCTCGAGGCGGGGATGCCGCTCTACGGCCACGAGCTCGGCCTCGACACCTTCCCCGCCCAGGCGGGCCTCGGCCGGGTCGTCAACCTGAAAAAGGACGGCGACTTTGTGGGCCGCGCCGCCGTCGAGGCGGGCGCTCCCGACGGCGCCCGGGTGCTTGTGGGCCTCGCCTCCGACGGAAAACGTGCCGGCCGCGCCGACTACCTTCTCTACGCCTCCGCCGAAACGGGCGACGCGGCGGGGGAGCCGGTTGGTGTGATCACCAGCGGCGCCCTGTCGCCGACCCTCGGCCACCCCATAGCGATGGCCTACGTCGACCCGGCGTACTCCGCCCCGCACACACCCCTGTTCATCGACGTGCGGGGCAAAAAGCTTCCCGCCAACGTCGTCACCCTCCCGTTCTACAAGAAAGAGTCCCACTGATGGCCGACAAAACCACCCTCCAGTACACCGCAGAACACGAGTGGGTCCTCGTTGAGGGTTCGACCGCCACCGTCGGAATCACCGACTACGCCGCAGACAAGCTAGGCGACGTTGTCTACGTCGACCTCCCCGAGGTCGGCTCCGATGTCGCCAGCGGCACCGTCGTCGGCGAGATCGAGTCCACCAAGTCCGTCGGCGAGCTCTTCGCCCCCATCAACGGCACCGTCCTCGAGGCCAACGAGGCCGTTGTGGAGACCCCCGAGCTGGTCAACAGCGACCCGTTCGGCGAGGGCTGGCTGATCAAGGTCTCCTTTGAGAGCCTCCCCACCCTGCTCAGCTTCGACGAGTACAGCGCGCTGGTGGCCGAGTAATGCCATTCAGCTTCGCAGAACGCCACATCGGAACGGACTCCCTCGCCCAGCTCGAGATGCTCTCCGCCGTCGGCTACGACACCGTTGAACAGCTGGTGGATGCGGCCGTGCCGGAATCCATCCACGTCAAGCCGCTGCCGACCTCCACCATCCCCGCTCCCGCCACCGAGCGCGACGCCCTGAAGGAGTTGCGCGCCCTCGCCGGGCGCAACACCGTTCGCCGCTCGATGATCGGTCTCGGCTACTACGACACGATCACCCCCGCCGTGATCAAGCGCAACGTGCTCGAGAACCCGAGCTGGTACACGGCATACACGCCGTACCAGCCGGAGATCAGCCAGGGCCGTCTCGAGGCCCTTATTAACTTCCAGACGATGGTCTCCGACCTCACCGGCATGACAACGGCCAACGCGTCGATGCTCGACGAGGGCACCGCCGTTGTCGAGGGCATGCTGCTGGCGCGCCGTGCGTCGAAGTCGAAGTCGACCTCCTTCTTGGTGGATGTCGACGCGCTGCCCCAGACGAAGGCGCTGCTGGCCAACCGTGCCGAGGCCGTGGGCATCGAGCTCGTTGAGGTCGACTTCCGCGCCTGGGAGGCCTCGGTTGACGCCGACGCGTCGAGCGCCTCCGCGTCGATCCCGGACGCCTTCGGGGTGTTCGTCCAGTACCCGGGTGCTTCCGGCCGGGTGTGGGACCCCACCGCGCTTATCGCCGCGGTCAAGGAGCGCGGCGGCCTCGCGGTCGTCGCCGCCGACCTGCTCGCCCTCACCCTGCTCAAGGGACCGGGCGAACTCGGCGCGGACGTTGCCGTTGGAACCAGCCAGCGCCTCGGAGTCCCGATGGGCTTCGGTGGGCCCCACGCCGGCTACATGGCCGTGCGCAAGGGCCTGGAGCGCCAGCTGCCCGGCCGCCTCGTCGGCGTCTCCCAGGACGCGGACGGCCACCCCGCCTACCGCCTTTCGCTCCAGGTGCGCGAGCAGCACATCCGCCGCGAGAAGGCCACCTCCAACATCTGCACCGCACAGGTTCTGCTGGCCGTGATGGCGTCCATGTATGCCGTCTACCACGGCCCCTCCGGGCTGAAGCGCATCGCGCAGCGCATCCACCTGAGCGCCCAGGTCTTCGCTCAGGACGCCGTCACCGCCGGCTTCGTTGTCGAGAACGAGCACTTCTTCGACACCGTCCGGGTGCACACCCCCGGCCGCGCCGCCGACATCGTCGAGAACGCCCGCCTGTCGAACATCAACCTGCACCAGGTCGACGAGAACATCGTGGGGGTCAGCTTCGACGAGGTCTCCAGCGTTGACGGCCAGCTCGGCCTCGCAGAGGCGTTCGGTTTCGCCAGCCGACGCGAGTTCAACATCCTCACCTCCTCCTTCCCCGTGGAGCTGGAGCGCGAGAGCGACTACCTCACCCACCCGGTGTTCAACACGCACCGCTCGGAGACGTCCATGATGCGGTACCTCAAGTACCTCGCAGACAAGGACTACGCGCTCGACCGCGGAATGATCCCACTCGGCTCCTGCACCATGAAGCTGAACGCGGCGACCGAGATGGAATCGGTGACCTGGCCGGAGTTCGCCGGCCTCCACCCGTTCGCCCCAGAGGCCGACGTCGAAGGCTACCTGACCCTGATCGAGCAGCTGCAGACCTGGCTGGCCGAGGTGACCGGATACGACTCCGTTTCCCTGCAGCCGAACGCCGGCAGCCAGGGTGAGCTCGCGGGCCTGCTCGCCATCCGTGGTTACCACCACTCGCGGGGAGACGTGCACCGCGACGTCTGCCTCATTCCCTCCAGCGCCCACGGCACCAACGCCGCCAGCGCGGTACTGGCTGGCATGAAGGTCGTTGTGGTCGCCACCGACGAACTCGGCAACGTGAACGTCGACGACCTGCGCGCGAAGATCGAGGCCCACGCCGAGAACATCGCGGCGCTGATGATCACCTACCCGTCCACCCACGGGGTGTACGAGCACGAGGTCGGCGCGATCTGCGAGGCCGTGCACAACGCCGGCGGCCAGGTCTACGTCGACGGCGCGAACCTGAACGCGCTGCTCGGCTACGCCCGCTTCGGGGACTTCGGTGGCGACGTGTCCCACCTGAACCTGCACAAAACCTTCTGCATCCCGCACGGCGGCGGTGGACCCGGTGTTGGGCCGGTCGCGGCGAAGGCGCACCTCGCGCCGTTCCTTCCCGGCCACCCGATGGCGCAGCGCGACCTGATCGCCCACCGCGACGGAGCCACCCTCCCCGCCCACGCGAACATTGTCAGCGCCGCACCATTCGGCAGCCCAAGCATCCTGCCGATCAGCTGGGCCTACGTGCGCATGATGGGCACCGAGGGCCTCAAGGCAGCCACCGGCGCCGCGGTGCTCGCCGCCAACTACGTCGCAGCCCGGCTGCGCGAGCACTATCCGGTGCTCTACGCCGGCGACAACGGGTTGGTTGCCCACGAGTGCATCCTCGACCTGCGTCCGCTGACCGCGGCGACGGGTGTGACGGTGGATGACGTCGCCAAGCGTCTCGTCGACTACGGCTTCCACGCCCCGACGATGTCGTTCCCGGTCGCAGGCACCCTGATGGTGGAGCCGACCGAAAGCGAGGACCTCACCGAGATCGACCGTTTCATCGACGCGATGATCGCGATCAAGGCCGAGGCCGACGCCGTGGCTGCTGGACGCTGGCCGGCGGATGACAACCCGCTGCACGGCGCCCCGCACACCGCCCAGTCCGTCATCCTGGGGGAGTGGGACCACGCCTACACCCGCGAGGAGGCCGTCTACCCGGTGCGTTCGCTCATCCGCGGTAAGTACTGGCCGCCCGTTCGCCGCATCGACAACGCCTGGGGCGACCGCAACCTGGTCTGCGCCTGCCCGCCGATCGAGGCGTTCGCGGAGTAATACCCGCACGCTGTTAGCCCAGGGGGCGACCATCCTTCCCGGATGGTCGCCCCCTGGTGGTTGCCGCTGTGCAGCCGGCCGATTGGCGAAAAGAAAATAATCTCGGCAGTTAGCAGACACTGGTCGAAATTCGTCCGCTCCCCTAGGCTCCGAGAATGACAGCAACGGACGCACCGTCAGCAGGCAAGGGACTCGCGAGGGGCCAGCTCGGCCTGATCGGTTCAACCGTGATGGGCCTCGCCAGTACAGCGCCCGTCTACTCGCTGGTGGCGACCCTCGGCTTTGTGATCACCGCCGTCGGATTCCAGGCGCCCATCGCCTTTATCCTCGCCTTCATCCCTATGTTCTTCATCGCGTTCGCCTACCGGGAACTGAACCGCGCTGTGCCGGACTGCGGCACCACCTTCACCTGGGCCACCAAGGCGTTCGGGCCCTGGGTGGGCTGGATGGGCGGCTGGGGTGTCGCCGTCGCCGGCATCGTTGTCCTGGCCAACCTCGCCCAGATCGCCGGCATCTACTTCTGGATTCTGCTCGGCCAGGATGAACTCTCGCAGACCGTCTGGGTGACCACCCTCACCGGTGTGATTTTTATCATCGCCATGGTCTACGTGAGTTACCGGGGGATCGAGATCGGCGAGAAGCTGCAGAACGTCCTCCTCGGCGTGCAGTACCTGGCCCTCATCCTGTTTGTGATCTTCTCCTTCGCGAGCGTGTTCGGGTCATCGCCGCCCGCGGGATCGATCACCCCGGCGCTCGACTGGTTCAACCCGTTCGCGTTCACCTCGTTCGATGGCTTCACCGAGTCGATCCTGCTCGCCCTGTTCATCTACTGGGGCTGGGACACCTGCCTTGCCCTGAACGAGGAAACCAAGGACCCGAAGACCATTCCCGGCCGCGCCGCCCTCATTTCCACGCTGGTACTGGTTGTGACCTACGTGCTCGTCACCGTCGCGGCGATGTCGTTCGCCGGGCTCGACGCCCTCGCCGACCAGGACGACGTGTTCCTCGTTGTCAAAGACGCGCTCTTCGGCCCGTGGGCGTGGCTGCTGGTGCTGGCCGTGCTGATCTCCGCCGTCTCCTCCACCCAAACGACGATCCTGCCCACCGCCCGCGGCACCCTGTCGATGGCGGTCTACAAGGCGCTGCCCAAACGCTTCGGCACCGTGCACCCGAGATTCCAGACCCCCGGCTTCTCCACCCTCGTGATGGGAGCCGTCTCCCTCGTGTTTTACGTCGGGATGACGCTGATCAGCGAGAACTTCCTCGCCGACTCCATCTACTCGCTCGGCCTTGCCATCGCCTTCTACTACGGCCTCACCGGCTACGCCTGCGTCTGGTACTTCCGCCGGGAGCTGTTCAGCTCCGGCTTCAATTTCGTCTACAAGTTCCTGTTCCCGCTCCTCGGCGCCCTGATGCTCACCGCGGCCTTTGTGAAGTCCGCCATCGACATGGTCAACCCCGACTACGGATACACCGTCATCTTCGGCATCGGCGGGGTGTTCGTTGTGGGCATCGGGTCACTGCTGTTCGGCGCGGTGCTGATGGTGGCCTGGTCGCTGTTCCCGCAGTCGAGAATGTTCTTCCGCGGCGAGAGCCTCAACGAACGCACCGACATCCTCGTGCCGGAAGACGACATCGTCTACGGCCGATCCATCGACGGCGGCCGCGTGTAGGCAGCCAGCTTCCGGAGCAGGGCCGAAGCGAGGAGACCTCGCCGGGTCAGCTTGCCAGCCAGGGCCGCAGGCAGTGCTCGAGCAGGGCGAGTTGGCGCTGCTCACCGCCGAGGGCACTGCGGGTAACGAACTCGACCTGCTGGCCGGTCGAAATAGATGACAACAGGTCGACCAGGTCAATAACAGGGGTGTCCGGGCGCAGCTGGCCCGCGGTGATCGCGGCGTTGATGAAGCCGGCCATCAGCTCCCGCCAAACCTCACCGACGTTCGCCTGCTGGGTGGCGAGATCCTCCGAGGAGGCAACACGTCCCCAGAAGCTAACGACGATGCGGGCCTCGTCCTGGGTCTCCCTGGTCAGCGGCAGAATCTCCCGCATCATGGACCGTAGCCCATCGAGCCCCTCTAGCCCGTCGGTGGCGACGCCGATGCGCTCGTTTGTGCGTGTGAACACGGTGTCGAACGCTGCACGCAGCACGGCGTCAAAATTGGGGAAGTAGTGCCAGAGCGCCCCGGTGGCGACGCCAAGTTCCAGGGCAATGGCCCGGGAGGTGGCGGATTCGAGGCCATCGCGCGACGTAAGGCGCAGGAATGCCTCCACGATCTCGCGGCGGCGGACGGAGTGGTCAACGATCCTGGGCACGGTTCATTCTTTCAGCCGTCGGGCTCTGCAAACGGGATGAGGGCTCCCACGGTGCGCCACAACGCTTTACACGACCGTAACATCCCGGAAATTTAGATTGAGCAAGTGCTCAATAAAGTGGAGAACACCGCAGGGGACTACCTCCCAGCGCCCCATCCAGCGTTACATCCTGCCCAAGGAGATACCGAGATGTCCATCACCGCCGAACCCACCGCCCGCACGGAAGCCCACGGTTCCCCGCCCGCGGCGGGACAGCGCCTGCGCGGTCGCCTCGGCGCAACCGCGATTGTCTTTATGGTGGTTGCCGCCGCCGCCCCACTCACGGTCATCGCCGCCAGCCCCATCGGTATGGCGCTCACCAACGGGGGAGGGGTGCCCTTCAACTACCTCGCGGCCGGCGTCATCCTTCTGGTCTTCGCCGTTGGCTTTACCGCGATGGCCCACCACATCCGCGACGCCGGCGCGTTCTACACCTTCGTCGGCAGTGGCCTCGGCCGCCTGGCAGGCAGTGGGGCGGCGTTTTTGGCCCTGTTCACTTACATCGCCATTCAGACCGCCATCTACGCCTTTCTCGGCTTCTCCACGTCGGCCCTCCTCGGCTCCCTTGGCTGGGGCGATACCCCCTGGTACCTGTGGAGCGCAGTGGCCATCGCCATCGTCGCCTTCCTTGGTTACCGCAACATCGACCTCAGCGCCAAGGTGCTCGGTGTGCTGCTCGTCCTCGAGGTACTCGTCATCGTGATCCTCTGCGTGGTGGTGCTGTTCACCGGCGGAAGCGAGCAGGAGGGCATCACCGGTGCCTCGTTCACCCCGACGGTCTTCCTCGGCGGTCCGGTCGGCCTCGGGATCATGATGGCGTTCGGTGGGTACACCGGCTTCGAGTCCACGGCTATCTTCCGCGACGAGGCCCGCACCCCCGCCACAACCATCCCACGGGCCACCTACGCCGCTGTCATCTCCATTGGCGCGTTCTACACCATCGCCACCTGGCTCCTCGTCGAGGCCTGGGGCTCCGGCGCCGCGCAGGGCATCGCGATCGAGCACACCGGCGACATGGTCCAGCTCACCGCCACAACCTACGTCGGCCAGTGGCTGGCCAGCGCCATCAGTGTGCTGCTGGTCACCAGCCTGTTCGCCTGCGTCATCTCGTTCCACAACGTCATCTCCCGCTACCTGCACTCCATCGCCCGGGTCGAACTGTTGCCGGCACGGCTGAGCACAACCCACTCGTCGCATGGTTCGCCCTCCGTCGCCTCCGTGGTGGTCACCGTGGTGTCTGTCGCCCTGCTGCTGCTCTGGATGATCTCCGGCTGGGACCCGCTCCTGCAGGTCTTCACCCTGATCTCCAGCTCGGGCTCCCTCGGCATCATTGCGCTGTTCATCCTGACCTCCGTCTCGGTGGTCGCATTCTTCGCCAAAAACCGTGTCGACCGCCGCCGCTGGAACACCCAGCTTGCCCCCGCCATCGCCCTCATCGGCCTCGCCGCCGTGCTGTACCTGGCGGTCAGCAACTTCACCACCCTCACCGGAACAACTGACCCCGTGCTGAACGGTGCCCTCGTTCTGGCCCCCGCCGTGGCCTTCCTCATCGGCATCGGTGTGGCCCTTCGGCTCCGCAGCCGACGCCCCGCCGCGTATGAACGCCTGCGCTTCACCCCCACCAGCACCGCCAGCCCGGTCGTCTCCCCGGTCGCTTCCGCGTCCAGCGCCGACTGACCCGCCGAAACACGAGAGACCAGGATCATGACCACCAACACCCCCATTGCCCTGGCACCCCACGGCCACGACCACCACCGGCCAACACACGCAGCGCCGTCCAGCACTCCGCCCGCCGGGGCGCATGAGATCGCACCACGGCATCCGCTCGACATGCTCACCGCGGAGGAGGTGGATGTCTTCCGCCGGGTACTCGCCGCTGCAGGGCTCATCACCGACGCCACCCGCTTCTCCTACGTGATGCTGCGTGAGGCCAGTAAAGCGGACGTCCTCGCCTACACTGCCGGTGACCAGTTGCGCCGGGAGGTGAGCGCCTTGCTCACCGACCTATCAACGCAGGGCGTCAGTACCGTTGTTGTCGATGTTGTCGCCAAAACCGTGCTCGAGCACGTGACCATCGACCCGGCCGTCAGTGGCTGGGGGCCTTCGCTGGACGAGGACTTCCCCACGGCGGATGCCATCGTCAAGGCCGACCCGGTATGGGTGGCGGCCATGGCGGACCGCGGGGTAACCGATCTCGCCACCGTACGCACGGTGCCGCTGTCCGCTGGGGTTTTTGACTACCCAGACGAAGTGGGCCGGCGGATGGTACGGGTACTCGCCTTCCGCGAGGACTACCCCGGCGACTCCGTCTGGGCGCACCCCATCGACGGAATCGTCGCTCACGTCGACCTCTCGTCCGGCACCGTCCTTCGGGTGATCAACACCGGCCACCTCGACATCCCCGCCGAGTCCGGCGACTACACCGACCCCGCCGTCAGCGGCCCCCTCCGTACAGACCTCAGCCCTATTCGGATCACCCAGCCTGAGGGCGTCAGCTTCACCCTTGACGGCAACGTCCTGTCGTGGCAGAACTGGTCGGTCCGGATCGGTTTCAACGGGCGGGAGGGTGTCACCCTGCACCAGCTGTCGTTCGACGACAAGGGCCGCCGGCGCCCTATCATCTACCGCGCATCAGTGTCCGAGATGGTTGTCCCGTATGGGGACCCGTCGCCTACCCACGCCTGGCAGAACTACTTCGACGTTGGCGAGTACCAGTTCGGGCGCTTGTCCAACTCGCTTGAGCTCGGCTGCGATTGCCTGGGCGAGATCACCTACCTGGACGCCCCGACGGTAGACGACCACGGCGTTGCACACACCATCACCAATGCGATCTGCATCCACGAGGAGGATTACGGGGTGCTCTGGAAGCACAACGACGCGTTCTCCGGAAAGTCAGAGACGCGCCGCCAGCGCCGCATCGTGATCTCATCCTTTGTCACCGTGGGCAACTACGACTACGGCTTCTACTGGTACCTCTACCTCGATGGCACCATCGAGCTCGAGGCCAAGGCAACCGGGATCGTATTCACCTCCGGGCACCCCGGCGGCGACTACCCATACGCGAGCGAACTCGCCCCGGGTCTCGGTGCCCCCTACCACCAGCACCTGTTCTCCGCCCGGCTGGACATGATGGTCGACGGCACCAACAACCACGTCGACGAGATCGAGGCGCGGCGGGTGCCAACCGGCCCAGGCAACCCCTGGGGCAACGCCATCGGTCGTTCCGTTACCCGCCTCACCACCGAGGCCACCAGCCAACGCGTGGCCGCAAACCACCTCGGGAGGGTCTGGAGCGTCGGCAGCTCAACAACCACCAACCGAATGGGGGAGGCGCCGGCGTATGTCCTCTACCCGGAGGGCAACGCGACCCTCGCCGCCGCCGATGACTCGTCGACCTACCGCCGCGCCACCTTCGCCAGCAAACACCTGTGGGTCACCCAGTACAACCGCGACGAATTATGGGCGGCCGGCGCGATCGTCAACCAGCATCCCGGTGGGGCGGGGCTGCCGGCCTACGTTGCCGGCGATCGCGCGGTCGATGGGGAAGACATCGTCCTCTGGCACACTTTCGGCCTCACCCATTTCCCCCGGCTGGAGGACTGGCCGGTGATGCCCGTCGACTACGCCGGGTTCAAGATGAAACCGCATGCCTTCTTCGACCGCAACCCAACGCTCGACGTACCGGCGACGGCGAGCGGTTCAGCGCACTGCGCTGCGCCGAACGGTGACATCGTCGGCGGCGACGCCGCCTGCCACTGCTGACGGCCGGGAAAGCGTCCGATGATCGAGGCCCTGGCTCCCGCCATGCTGCTTCCGGCAACCGCAGCGGCATGCTGCACGGTCGTTGACCCGCACCGCGCGAGTGCCAGGGTGTGGGTCCCCGCCGCCACCATGCTCGCGGCGATGGTCGACCTGGGCATGAGGGCACAACTGGTGGGCGGCATCGGCTGGATGTTCCTATTGGTGATCGCTGCCGCCATCGCCGTGCTGCCAGATCAGGCAGCCGGCCGTGCGGTGGCGGGGGAGGGCCGTGGAATTCGCCCGATGCACCTTCATCGTTCGCTGTCCGCCCTTGTTATGGCCGGCCTCGTCGCGATGGGCTCACACCAACCGATCAAGGTTGCGGCCGTTCACGGCTATGGCCACGGTGGCGGTGGCGGTGGCGGAGCAACGATGGCCACCGTGATGATCATCGGGTGTGTGTTGGTCTGCCTGTTTGGTGCGGCCATCACAACGCGAGAGCGCCGCCGCTGCAAAGCGGCAGCATTTGAGGCATTGGCGATGAGCCTGTCGTTGATGGTTATGGCTGCCATGCACCTGGCCTGATTTCCTTCTCGCGCGGGGCACGTCCACGAGCAGCGGGGCGGCCCAGGGGACTAGGCCGCCCCCATCCGTCAGTGCTTGGTCGCTTTTTCCGCGCCGAGCCCGGTGAGGGAACGCACGTCCATCTCTTCGGCCTTCGCGACATCCTCGGTGTTTTTACCCACGATGCTGCCGAGCCAACCGAGCAGGAAGCCCAGCGGGATCGAGATGATGCCGGGGTTCGACAGCGGATAGAGTGAAAAGTCGACCGACTTGATGATCGACGTCTCCGCTCCGGACATCACGGGGGAGAAGATGATCAGCAGCAGCGCCGATCCGAGACCGCCGTACATGCTCCAGAGTGCACCGCGCGTGGAGAAACGCTTCCAAAACAGCGAGTAGAGGATGGTCGGCAGGTTGGCGGATGCGGCAACGGCAAATGCCAGCGCCACCAGGAAGGCCACGTTCTGGCCCTGCACCCCGATGCCACCGACGATCGACAGCAGCCCGATGACCACCACCGTGATGCGGGCGACCCGCACCTCGCCGTTGGGTTCGACCTTGCCCTTTTTGATGACGTTGGCGTACACGTCGTGGGCGAAGGATGTCGCCGCCGTGATCGTCAGACCGGCCACCACCGCGAGGATGGTGGCGAAGGCGACGGCGGAAATGATGCCAAGCAGCACGGAGCCGCCGAGCTCAAACGCCAGCAGCGGAGCCGCAGAGTTGACACCGCCGGGAGCGGCGAGAATCGTTTCCTTGCCAATCAGGGCGCCAGCGCCGTAGCCGAGCACCAGGGTGAACAGGTAGAAGATGCCGATCGCCCAGATCGCCCAGACCACCGACTTCCTCGCCTCCTTCGCCGTGGGGACGGTGTAGAAGCGCATCAGCACGTGGGGGAGTCCCGCCGTGCCAAGCACCAGGGCGAGCGCCAGCGAGAGGAAGTCGAGCCGACTCAGGTCGCTGAGGCCGTATTGCACCCCGGGTGCGAGCACCGCGGCGTCGGAGTTTGCGGCCGCTGCCCCCAGCAGGTCGGAGAAATTGAAGCCGTAGATGGCGAGAACCCACACGGTCATGGTCGCCGCCCCCACAATCAGCAGGGCCGCCTTGATGATCTGCACCCAGGTTGTGCCCTTCATCCCGCCGATGAGGACGTAGAGGATCATGAGCGCGCCCACCACCACAATCACCACGGACTGGCCGACCTTGTCGTTGATCCCCAGGAGAAGCGAGACCAGGCCGCCTGCTCCGGCCATCTGGGCCAGGAGGTAGAAGAAGCACACCGCGAGGGTTGCCGTCGCGGCTGCCATCCGCACCGGGCGTTCCTCCAGTCGGAAGGAGAGCACATCGGCCATGGTGAATTTGCCGGTGTTGCGCAGGAGCTCGGCGACCAGGAGCAGGGCGACCAGCCAGGCCACGAGGAACCCGATGGAGTAGAGGAACCCGTCGTACCCGTTGACGGCGATAGCCCCGCAAATGCCGAGGAATGATGCCGCCGACAGGTAGTCACCGGCGATCGCGGTGCCGTTCTGTGGACCGGTGAAGGAGCGTCCGGCCGCGTAATAGTCTGCGGCGGTTTTGTTGTTGCGACTGGCGCGCAGCACGATAACCAGCGTGACCGCAACAAAGGCCCCGAAGATGGTGATGTTCAGCCATGGTTCGCCGATCGTCACGAGTCCACCTCCTCGTTCTCGGCACGGATTTCCGCGGCGATGGGGTCGAGGTGGCGGTTGGCGTAGACGACGTACCAGGTGGTGATGGCGAACGTAGTCACAAACTGGCCGAGGCCGAGCAGCAGTCCGACGTTCACATTGCCGAACACCGGAGTCGCCATAAAGTCGTGGGCGTAGTCCGCCAGAAGCACGTAGGCGAAATACCAGAGGAGGAACACCACGGCGATCGGCAGGACGAAAGAACGATGTTTCTTTTTCAGGCGGCGAAACTTTTCCGAGCGCTCGATGTCCGTGAAGACCTCGGCGGGGGTGGATGGCGCGACATGGCTCATGGTGACTCCTCGCAGTTCCCGATACACGTCGTCGTGCATCGCTCACTATTCAGTCACGGACACCAATTGGCTGTCAACATCCCCAGAATCTGCCCCATCCCTGCCGGGACGTGATATTCCGGCTCTAGCTGAAGAGTTGCGGGAAGGTCGCCGCCGCCCAGGGGTAGCCGACGAAAATGGCGGAGTCGATGACCAGGTGCGCGATGACCATGGGAAGAATTCGACCGAAACGCACGTAGAGCCAGCCGAACAGGACGCCCATCGCGAAGTTTCCGAAGAACGCACCGATGCCCTGGTAGAGGTGGTACGTGCCGCGGAGGGTCGCGGCGACAAGAATGATCTGCCAGATTCCCCAGCCCAGGGTTCGCAGGCGGGCGAAGAGGTAGCCGATAACGATGATCTCCTCCTGCAGCCCGGAACGCAGCGCCGACAGCACCAGTACCGGGATGCTCCACCAGTAGGTGTCGAGCGGGGAGGCCACGACGTTGACGGTGAGGCCGAGTTCGCGCCCGCCAAGGTACACGGCAATGCCGGGAATCCCAATCGCCAACGCCAGCCCGATCCCGCCCAGCAGATCCCTCCCCGGCCTGGTGAAGTCGATACCGAGGGCGCCAAGGTGGGGGCGGGATTGGCGCCAGAGGAAAAAAGCGACCAGGGCCACAGGAACGAGATCGAAAAAGATCGATAGCAGCTGGTAGATCAGATCGAACGTCGGACGGCTACTCAGCGCACTGTTGAGCGCCGTGGTCTGCTCGGACAGCGCCACCTCCATGGTGAGGCGGTTAGTGATGGAGACAATGGAATACACGGCCGAAGCGCCGAGTGACAGGCCAAGGACCAGGAGAATTTCGACCCGGATGCGGTTGGCTTCGCCCCGGTCAAGGCGTGGGGCGAAATCGGCACGCTGGGGCGATTTGTCGAAATCGAACAGGAAGGCGGGCCTCATGCACCGATCGTACGCCGGGCGTCGCGCTGAAATCCGAACGCGAGCCAGACCGGGCTAGCACCGATTGTGCAAAAACTGAGAAAACCACGCAACAATCCTGCGTGGGGCGCAACTATCTCCCGAGTCGGTTACTTCTATGTAACTTTTCCCACCTCAATTTGGTGGGCGGTAGCCCCCGTTCTAGGGTGAAACACAATATGTGCGGTGCGCCGACGATCTCGGCCGTGCCGCATTGCTGCTTACAGGAGGAAAATTGAGACTCAACAGAATCGGTGCATCAGTCGCCGGTGTTGGTATCGCCACAGCGCTGGTGCTGACAGGTTGCTCCGCCGGGGGAAGTGACGACACCACTGCCGCTGGCGGCGGAATCATCACGACCAACGGTTCAGAGCCCCAGAACCCGCTCATCCCGACAAACACCACCGAGACCGGTGGTGGAAAGATCATGACGTCGATCTTCGCCGGTTTGGTCTCTTACGACGCCGACGGCGCCATCGAGAACGACGTCGCCGACTCGATCGAGTCGCCCGATGGCCAGAACTGGACCGTCACCCTCAAGGATGGTTGGACCTTCACCGACGGAACCCCCGTCACCTCCAGCTCCTTCGTCGACGCATGGAACTACGGCGCCAACCCCACGAACGCCCAGGGCGCTTCCTACTTCTTCGATGACATCGCCGGTTACGCCGCCGAGGGCGACGTGCCCACGCTGAGCGGCCTGACTGTCGTGGACGACACCACATTCACCGTCGCGCTGAACACCCCGGAGGCCGACTGGCCGCTGCGTCTCGGCTACACGGCATTTATGCCCCTGCCCGACTCTGCTTTCGACGACATGGAAGCGTTCGGCGAAAACCCCGTCGGCAACGGCCCGTACATGATCGACGGCGCCGATGGTTGGCAGCATGATGCCCAGATCGCCCTCGTCACCAACCCCGACTACGACGGCGTTCGCACCCCCGTCAACGATGGTCTGACGATCGTGTTCTATGCAACCCAGGATGCGGCATACGCCGACGTCCAGGGCGGCAACCTCGACGTCCTCGACGCCGTGCCGGACTCCCAGTTCGCGACATACGCTGACGAATTCGGCGACCGTTCGGTGAACCAGCCCGCTGCAATCTTCCAGGCCATCAACATCCCCCAGTACCTCGAGCACTGGAGTGGCGAAGAGGGCGCACTGCGCCGCGCAGCGATCTCCATGGCGATCAACCGCGACGAGATCACCGACGTGATCTTCCAGGGCACCCGTACCCCGGCCACCGACTTCACCTCACCGGTCATCGACGGCTACTCGTCCGACCTTGACGGAGCCGATGTCCTCGACTACAACGCAACCGAAGCGCAGGCGAAGTGGGCAGAAGCTGACGCGATCTCGCCCTACGGCGACACCGTCTTCGACATCGCCTACAACTCGGACGGCGGCCACCAGGCCTGGGTCGACGCGGCAACGCAGAGCATCGCGAACACCCTCGGCATCACCGCACAGGGCAAGCCGTACCCGACGTTCTCGGACGCACTCGCTGACCGCGATGCCAAGGCGCTGACCGGTGCAACCCGCGCCGGATGGCAGGCCGACTACCCGTCGCTGTACAACTTCCTCGCGCCGAACTACCTCACGGGAGCCGGCTCGAACTACGAGGGCTACAGCAGCGCCGAATTCGACGGCCTCATCCGCGAGGGTGCAGCAGCACCCGACGTCGAGACCGCAACTGGTTTCTACCAGGACGCACAGGAAGTCCTCCTGAAGGACCTCCCGACGATCCCGCTCTGGTACTCCAACGTTGTTGGCGTCTGGGACCAGAATGTCGACAACGTCGTCTTCGGTTGGGATTCCGTCCCCCTGTACTACCAGATCACCAAAGGTTAACTAAGAGACAACTTGGCGTAGCCTAGCCAAAGCAAAAAACGATCCGCTGATGTCCGGGACACCCTGTGTCCCGGACATCAGCGATGTCAGCCCCTAAATCTTCGACGATTGTGATTTCATGCTTGCGAACTCTGGCGAGGGCATCTGATGCTCTGGTACGTCGGGCGACGACTCCTCCAACTGATCCCCGTATTTTTTGGTGCGACGCTCCTCATTTATTTCATGGTCTTTTCCCTGCCCGGTGACCCGATCGCCGCGTTGTTCGGAGAGCGGCCCCCCGCCCAGAGCGTGATCGATGCGATCCGCGAGCAGTACCACCTGAACGACCCGTTCATCGTGCAGTACTTCTACTACATCAGCGGGCTGCTTACGGGAGACCTCGGAACGACCTACTCGGGTCGCCCTGTCGCCGCGCTGATGGCGCAGGCATTCCCCATCACGTTCCGCCTCGCGATGCTCGCCCTCTTCTTCGAGGCCGTCGCCGGCATCACCGTCGGCCTTATCTCCGGCCTCCGCAAGGGCAAGTTCTTCGACTCCTCCGCTCTGGTCGTCAGTCTTCTGCTGATCTCCGTGCCGACGTTCGTCCTCGGTTTTCTCCTGCAGTACATCTTCACCATCCAGATCGGGCTATTCCGAACGACGGTTGGCAGCGGCGCGCCGATCCAGGACCTGATCCTGCCGGCGATCGTGCTGGCATCCGTCTCCTTCGCCTACATCGTGCGCCTGACTCGCGCCAGTGTCTCGGACAACGTGGGCGCTGACTTTGTGCGCACCGCGACGGCGAAAGGCCTTCCACGCCGACGCGTCGTCACCGTGCACGTTCTGCGCAACTCCCTGATTCCCGTCGTCACCTTCCTCGGCGTCGATGTCGGATCGTTGATGGTCGGCGCCGTCGTCACCGAGGGCATCTTCAACATCAACGGCGTTGGCGGCACAGTGTATAAAGCCGTCGCTGCTGGCGAAGGCACAACGGTGGTGTCCTTCGTTGCGGTCATGGTCATTATCTACATGCTCGCCAACCTGCTCGTAGACGTGCTCTACGCCGCCCTCGACCCGAGGATTCGTCTTGCAAAATAACATCTCGCCAACACCCGGGCACTTCGTTGCCGACATCACCGACACTCCCGTAGCCGCCGTTGACGGTATCGACGAGTCGGTGAAGCCCCGCAGCGGGTTCAGCGACGCATGGGATGCCATGCGCAAGCGACCGATGTTCTGGATCTCCAGTGTGCTGATCCTGGCCATTCTTGTAATCGCAGCTTTCCCGTCCTTGTTCGCACACGTCTCCCCGAACACCGGATGCCTGCTTCCCGACAGCAACGGCAAACCGGAAGCCGGTCACATCTTCGGCTTCACCCGACAGGGATGCGACATCTACGCCCGTACAATTTTCGGAACCCAGGCTTCGGTCACCGTCGGTGTCCTCGCGACGTTGATCGTGACACTGTTCGGCGGCATCGTCGGGGCCATCGCGGGCTACTACGGTGGTTTCCTCGACGCTGTGCTGTCGCGACTCGGTGACATCTTCTTCGCCATCCCCACCATCCTCGGTGCCATCGTGCTCATCTCGGTGCTGCCCAACCGAACCCCGCTGGTCATCGCGTTGGTTCTTGCGGTGTTCGCCTGGCCGCAGGTGGCGCGCATCATGCGTGGCGCGGTGCTGTCAGCGCGTAGCGCCGACTATGTGATGGCGTCAACGGCCCTGGGCGTTTCGCGCTTCCAGATCCTGATCCGCCACGTCATCCCCAACGCCCTCGCTCCGGTGATCGTCGTCGCCACCACCTCACTCGGTACGTTCATCGTCGCCGAGGCAACCCTGTCGTTCCTCGGTATCGGTCTTCCCGGCTCCACCGTGATGTCGTGGGGCAACGACATTAGCCAGGCCCGCGCGAACATCACCACGGCGCCGATGGCGCTGTTCTACCCGGCAGCTGCCCTCTCCCTCACGGTGCTGTCCTTCCTTATGCTCGGCGACGTCGTCCGCGACGCCCTCGACCCCCAGGCGAGGGCACGCCGATGACCCAGGAAAACATGACTCAGCTACAGAGCACTCCCACCGTCTCATCCCGTGCCGCGGCGCCCCTACTGGAAATCCGCGACCTGCAGGTGGGTTTCAAGACCCAGCGCGGGTTCATCCCGGCGGTCAAGGGTGTCAACCTGACCCTCGGAGCCGGCCAGACCCTCGCGATCGTGGGGGAGTCCGGTTCGGGCAAGTCCACCACCGCGCAGTCGATCATCAACCTCCTTCCCGGCGCCGGCCAGGTCACAGGCGGACAGATCCTGTTCGAGGGCCGGGACATTACGAACCTCAAGGCATCCGAGATGGAAGACATCCGCGGAAGCCTCATCGGGTATGTGCCCCAAGACCCGATGAGCAACCTGAACCCGGTGTGGACCATCGGCTTCCAGGTTGAGGAGGCCGTGCGCGCCAACAGCAAACTCAAGGGAAAGGCCGCCCGCGCCCGCACTATCGAGGTGTTGCAGGAGGCGGGCCTCAAAGATGCGGCCGATCGACTCAAGCAGTACCCGCACCAATTCTCCGGCGGTATGCGACAGCGGGTACTGATCGGTATCGGATTGTCGGCACGCCCCAAGCTGCTCATCGCCGACGAGCCGACCTCCGCACTGGATGTCACGGTTCAGCGGACGATCCTCGATCACCTTGCCA
>JAODAO010000272.1 GCA_025463465.1 Glaciihabitans sp.
CCTGGGCGGCCTCGGTGGGGTGCTGGGAAATCCACCGG
The DNA here is from genome assembly GCA_025463465.1 of Glaciihabitans sp. Taxonomy (GTDB): domain Bacteria; phylum Actinomycetota; class Actinomycetes; order Actinomycetales; family Microbacteriaceae; genus Glaciihabitans. Next base: position 39 of record JAODAO010000272.1, read on the forward strand.
CCGATGATCGACTCGGATTCTCCCGCGCTATACACATCGGCGGTGTCGATAAGTGTGCCACCGGCGGCGAGGAACGTGTTGATGAGCGAGTGGGATGTCTCCTCCGACGCCTCATCACCGAAGGTCATGGTGCCGAGGGCCTGTTCGGAGACGGAGGTTCCGGAATTGCCAAGGGTGCGGTACTTCACACTGTCTGCTTTCGTCGTTGGAAGCTGGATTTTTTCTCACTCAAGCCTCGCACAGAGTCGCGCGGGGCCAGGGTTGGTAGGGCCAGAGGAAACCAGGCCGGTCGACTAAGCGGAGCCGCGGTTACGTGCCCAATCGAGGGAGTGCTGCGCCTGGTCCTTGGTCAGCTCCGTGTTTCCGCCGCAGTTGGTGCAGACGTTGACGTAGGAGGTCGAGATCGAGAAAAGGGGGATGAAGAAAAGGGTGAACCGGTTGGCGCGCTTGATGACGTTCTGGTCGGCGTGGACGCCGCAGAAGCCGCAGACGAATGACACAACGTTGATGATGGTGTCGGTGTAGCGGGTGCCGAGCAGGAGGAACATTGGTGGGTGACCTGGGCTTTCTAAAACAGTCGGCTTCTACCGGGGACGAAGGTGGTGAGGCAGCCGCCGGGAAGCGGGGTGAACGTGTATCCGTCGGCGGGTTCGCTGGTTTCGTACGGATCCATTTCAGCGTAGATCTTGGGGCTGGGAAGTCCGTAAACGTCCGACCAGGTGGGCGTCGCCGGAACGGGTGGGGGTGCCGTGGTGGGCGGCAGGGTGCCGGGGAGCCTGGTGCGAACGGCAGCCCGCACCGACTCGCCGCGTGGCACCACGGCCCCGCAGGTCGAACATACCCGCCCGCTGGTATTGATGCCCTCACATACCCGGCAGCGCCAGATGCTCACGGTTTGTTTTTGTCGGTACGGCGACCGACGAGTTTGCCGCGGAGTCCGCTTCCCGCCGCCGGTGACGTCCGGGTTTCCGGTGCCCCGGGGCGCAGCAGGCGACCGCGAAGGTTGCTTGATGTCGCGGCGGGAGCCGCGGCTTCCGGCTCTGCCGCTGTGCGGATCCCCATCAGGGTTTGGTGCACCGCCGCTATTGACGGGCGATTGGCCGGGACGGCCAGCATCATCCGATCGACGAGGTCGGCCAGCTCCGGCAAGATGCCGTCCCGAGGAATACGAAGCACCTCGCCGGAGCGCACCGCCACCGCCGGCTCGTGATAGGTCGCAGCGTCGAACGGTGGCATTGAGCCGGTCAGGAACTCCGTATAGATGAGTCCGAGGGCGAACACGTCGGAGGCGACACCGAGTTCGGTCGGGGCGACCCCGGCCTCCTGGATGTAACCGAGCAGTTCGGGGGAGTAGTAGTTGATCGTGCCAACGATCTCCTCCGGCCCGGGCGGGCGCCCCGCAATGTAGGAGCTGTCGAAGTCGATAAGTTTGCTGGTGTACCCGAGCTCGGTGCGCTTCACCAGGATGTTGCTCGGTTTGAGGTCGCCGTGCACAATTCGCAGGTCGTGCAGAATCTTCAGGCTGTGCGCCACCGATTTCATCAACACCAACTGCTGGCGAAAACTCAGGGCGGAGATTCCTGCCGGGCCAAGGTCCTCGGCATCCACCTTCTCTGTCACCTTGTAGTATTTCGCCCCGGCCCGGAAGAAGTCGAGCGTCACAATGAGGTTGCCGCCGTACGCGGACAGCGGGGCCAAAGCGTTCTGCATTCCCCGGTGTTGCGCCTCGAAGGTCGCACAGCGGGCACGCTTTTTCGCCTTCGTTTTTTCGCTACCGGGGGCGGCATCATCTGGATAGGTGGGGCTGAGGAATTCCTTGATGAAGTAGCTGCGGCCGGCGCGTTCTGCGAAGGTCCACTTGCTCAGTCCCGCCCCGACGACTTTGAAGTCCTCGAGGATGAGGTACCCGTTGATCACATCGCCGGCTTTCATCGCCACACACCTTCTTTAGTCGAATCGGTCTCACTGGTGTCGTCCGCAGTTGACGCTTCGGCGTTCGCGGCCGCGGGTGCGCTGGCGGGCAGATCGGCCGAGGTGGATGAATCGGGCGCGGTAGATGAATCGGCCGAGTCGGATGATTCGGCCGAGTTGGATGAGCCAGGCGAGGTGGATGACTCCGTGTCGCCCGTGCTCTCGGCCACGTCTGTCGTGGACTCCGAGCCCTCTACGGCGCCGGCTTCTTCTGGTTCGGCGAACCGCTCATTCAGGAACAGTTCATACCCGGGCTGATAGGCGCTCCACAGGCTGGCGGCCACCTCAACCTGCTTGTGTCGAAGCCGGGCGAGGTCGGCCTCGGCCTGCAGCACGGCGCTGGCGGCTTGATCGAGAGGGGCGATCACTCCCCGTTCGAGTTCAGCCAGCCGGTTCGTGAACAGTGACTGGGCCTGGGCGAATTCGACGCCCACCCCCATCACCGACATGGCGGCGTCATCGCCGGTGACCGCGCTGATGTCGGTTTGAATG
>JAODAO010000275.1 GCA_025463465.1 Glaciihabitans sp.
GCCGGCAAGTCCGGACGTTTCCCCCACGAACTCTCCGGTGGTGAGCAGCAGCGTGTCGCCATTGCCCGCGCCATCGTCAACAAGCCCGCCATTATGCTCGCCGACGAGCCGACCGGAAACCTCGACCCGGCCACATCGGCGGGAATCATGGGCCTGCTCGAGCGAATCAACCTCGGCGGCACGACGGTGGTGATGGCCACCCACGATGCCGGCATCGTCGACCAGATGCAGCGCCGCGTCATCGAACTGATCAGCGGCCAGATTGTGCGGGATGAGCGCCAGGGTGGATACCAGACCCAGTCCATTCCCCTCCCCAATCTCGGCCAGACGAACACACCCGGGGTGAACCTGTGAGACTCGGACTGATCCTCAGCGAAGCCGGCCAGGGCCTGCGACGCAACGTCTCCATGGTGATCTCCGTCATCCTGGTGACCTTCATCTCCCTCACCTTCGTCGGCGCGGCCATCCTCCTGCAGATGCAGATCGGCGAGATGAAGGGCTACTGGTACGACCGGGCCCAGGTCGCCGTTTACCTCTGCACCTCCTCCGACACCACCGGCAACTGTTCAGCGGCGGAAGCCACGCCGGAGCAGATCGACGCCGTGGCGGCGCAGCTGGATTCCCCGAGCCTGTCCCCGTACGTCGAGAAGTACGAGTTCGAGACGCACGACCAGGCGTACGCGACATTCCAGGAGCAGTTCGCCGATAGCGCGTTCGCGACCTTCACCACCGCGGACATGCTGAACGAGAGCTTCCGGGTCAACCTCGTTAACCCCAACCAGGCCGAGATCATCATCGACAGCCTCAAGGGCCTCGCCGGTGTGCAGGACGTCCAGGACCAGCGCGGGTACCTCGACCAGATCTTCGCGATCCTCAACTCCGCCAGCTACACCGCGATCGGTTTGGCGGCGCTGATGCTCGTCGCCGCCGTGCTGCTTATCGCCACCACCATCCGGCTCAGCGCGTTCAGCAGGCGAAGAGAGCTCGGCATCATGCGCCTCGTTGGAGCCTCCAACCGCTTCATCCAAACCCCGTTCATCCTCGAGGGTGTGTTCGCCGCACTCATCGGATCTGTCCTGGCGGGTGGTGCGATCGTCGCGATAGTGCACTTCTTTGTGGGGGGATACCTGCGGGTTGAGCTGGGTGAGGCGACAACGCTTGTGGGGATGGACCAGGCGGCGATTGTTGTTCCGGTGCTGATCCTGATCGGCGCCGTACTGGCTGCAGTGTCGGCGGGCGCCGCGATCACCCGCTACCTGAAGGTCTAAACCGCCCCACACCGTTACGGTCGCCCGTACACGGCGTGACCGAGAGGTACCACCGGACGCGCGCAGTCCCCGGGCGGGACGGTGCCGCGCTAGACTGGTGGGCTGCCCGTCACCGGACGAGCCGAGTTGGAGAGAAAAGTGCCCAGGGAACAGGGTGAGAAGATCGTCGCGTCCAATCGTAAGGCGCGCCACGATTACACCATCGAGGACACCTACGAGGCTGGACTGGTGCTCACCGGCACCGAAGTGAAGTCACTTCGTGCCGGACGTGCGTCGCTGGTCGACGGTTACGCCTTCGTCGAATACGGCGAGGCCTGGCTCGATGCTGTCCACATCCCGGAGTACAACCAGGGCACCTGGAACAACCACCCGGTACGGCGCAAGCGCAAACTCCTGCTGCACAAGGAGCAGATCCTCAAGATCCACAACAAGGTCAAAGACGGTGGCTACACCCTCGTACCCTTGAAGATCTATTTCCTCAACGGCAAAGCCAAGGTCGAGATCGCGGTAGCCAAGGGCAAAAAGGAATACGACAAGCGCCAGACGCTGCGCGAGCGTCAGGACAAGCGCGAGTCGGATCGGGCGATGTCCGCCCGTCGTAACCTCGGGGACTGAGACCGGCCGCTGGCGCCTCACCGCAGCGCGCTCCGGCCCGTTGTTAGGTGGCGATGAAGCGCGCGTCGACCGTCGCCGTCACGTCGATCTCCTCCGGCTTGAAGGCAACCTCGGGCCCACCCGATTTCATCGTGGCCATACTCGCCCGCATCATCGGTTCGGGTCTGCCGCCCTGGCCGTGTTCGCCGAGCATTCCCGGGTCCGCCACGGCGATCGCCGTGACGTGTCCCAGCCCGATGCTTTGGGCGTAGATCGTGGCTTTCGCGACGGCGTCCTTGACGGCCCGGGAGCGAACTTCCGCTGTGACCGTGGTGCGCCGCGCGTCGGTGAGGGTCCAGTCGATGCCCGCGATGCTGACTCCGTCGATGCCGAGCACCCGCTCGATCCACCGAGACAGGGCGGCGAAGTCGCTGAACTTCGCCGTGATTCCGAGCCGGGAATGGTAGACCAGCGGCAACTGGACGCCCTCGTTGTTCCAGGGGCGTTCGCTCCACACGCTGATCGAATCCGCCGACCAGGAGGTCACCGGGCCGGACTCCGAGTTGTGCAACTCCTCCAGCGCACCGCGAACGGTCTCCGCGGCCGCAGCAGCCGAGTTGTAGACGTCCTCGCGGTCGTCACCGTCGAAGGCCGCGTCGAGTTTGACCGCTGCCCGTTCCGCTGGATATGTGGCGGTGAATTCTCCGCGGACCGTTATCACTGTGTCGGGCATAAGTCGTATACTAGATGGCTGGATGCTTTACGGCTTCCAGAATTGACAACTCAACAGTGCGTGATATTCACCCACACCAGTGTCGCCGGTTCGCCGGAGGCACACGTGACGCATGGGGATGATCGGTTTCGACATTGCCTGCAAAACGACGAGAAGCGGGTCGAGGATTCAGGGTTATCTCGTAAACGATCTCTGAAAAAAATAACTGCGAATAAAAAGCAGACCAGCTTCGCCCTTGCTGCATAAGTAAGAGCACTAAAGAAGCTCGTTGGCCCAGGGATGCTCTCTACCTGGATACCGGCGCTATTTAGAGAGATTGCTGCGTAGTTACGCCTGAGGGCTACGCGGGACTTGAACTCGGGCTGGGCTTGTTGACTTAGGTGCTTGTGGCAAAGGTCAAAGCCAAGTAGAACGTCTGCACAAGCTACACCCGTAGAAGGCGTGGGATTACAGCAGTGGACCGGGGTTCAATTCCCCGCATCTCCACCATGATTGGTGAATATCACGCACCGTTGGAAACGTAAGTAGAAAAGGATCCGGAATCATTGATTCCGGATCCTTTTCTCTGTGCCGGATCCTCTATGTCGGAGTCCATGTGTCGGATTCTGTGTATCCAGTACTACGTCTCGGACGGCTGCTCAGCCACTCGAAGGGGGAGGCGCACCTCGATCGTTGTGCCGACGCCGAGGGCGCTGTGGGCGGTGATGCTGCCGAGGTGGGAGTCCACGATGATCTTCGCGGTGGACAGGCCAAGTCCGGTACCGGCGATCGATCCGATGCGTGCGGTGGAACTGCGGAAGAACCGCTCGAAGATGTGACCGAGGTCGGCCTCCGAAATGCCAATGCCAGTATCGGAGAACCGGACAACGGCAGAGTCGCCGTCCTGTTCGACGACGAGGGAAATCTCGCCACCCGGGCGATTGAACTTGACCGCATTGGAGAGGAGTTTGTCGAACACCTCACTGATCCGTGCAGCATCCACCTCGGCCATAACGGGGACAAGTTCGGGCTGTCGCACCACAAGGCCAGCGTCCGCCGCAGCGGTCCGGAATGCGGGTAGCGAGTTCTCGGCGAGCTCGGCGACGGTGAATGGCCGCCGCTCGAGGGACGCCTGGCCCTCGGCCGTGGTCAGGAGGTCGTTGATCAGGCCGAGCAGGCGCTGGCTGTTGCGTTGCACGATGGTGAACTCGTGCTCGATCCCGGCAACCACCAGGTCGAGGGTGTCCTCGATCAGTTCGAGGTAACCGATCACCGAGGTCAGCGGGGTACGCAGTTCGTGGCTGACCGTGGTCAGGAAGTCGTCGCGGGACCGGATGGCCGCCGCCAGCGGGGTGACGTCGTG
>JAODAO010000281.1 GCA_025463465.1 Glaciihabitans sp.
GTCGTCGGTCATTACGCCACCACCCGCAGGATTTCTTCGACGGAGATCAGCCCGTCGAGGGCTTTGGCCCAGCCGTCCTCGCGCAGGGTAGCCATCCCCTGCGAGCGGGCGACTCTGGCGATGTCGCTACTGGAGGAGCGCGCGACGGCGAGGCGTTCGATCTCCTCGGTGACGCTCATCACCTCGTGCAGGGCGATCCGGCCGCGGTAGCCGGTGTGGGAGCAGCTGGCGCAGCCCACCGCGCGAAACAGCGGTGCGTGGGGGTGGGACGGGTCGTAGCCGACGTCGAGGCCAACCAGGTCGGCTGCGCTGTAGCTGGCGGGGGCCTTGCAGCGCTCGCAGAGCCGGCGGGCCAGCCGCTGGGCGACAACACAGTCGAGTGCAGAGCCCACCAAAAACGGCTCTATTCCCATCTCGGTGAGCCGGGTGATGGCGCTCGGGGCGTCATTGGTGTGCAGGGTCGACAGCACGAGGTGCCCGGTGAGGGATGCCTCGATGGCGATCTGGGCGGTCTCGAAGTCGCGGATCTCGCCCAGCAGCACCACGTCGGGGTCGGAGCGCAGGATCGAGCGCAGCGCGCTGGCGAAGGTGAGCCCGGCCTTCGGGTTCACCTGAACCTGGTTCACACCATCCATGGTGTATTCGACCGGGTCCTCCACGGTGATCACGTTGATCTGCGGCCGGGACACCGCGTGCAGGGTCGTGTAGAGGGTGGTGGACTTGCCGCTCCCGGTGGGACCGGTGACGAGGATCATCCCGTACGGCTTGGTGTACGAGGCACGGAAGACCGCGAGGTTGCGGGCGCTCAGGTGCAACTCCTCCATACCCATGGCCGTGTTGCTGTTGTCGAGGATCCGCAGCACCACCTTCTCGCCGTGGATGGTGGGCAGCGTCGCGACCCGCAGGTCGATGGTGCGGTTGCCGTGGCTGACCGACATCCGGCCGTCCTGGGCCTTGCGCCGCTCGGAGATGTCGATGTCCGCCATGATCTTCAGCCGCGAGATGACGCCAGCCTGGATGGACTTGGGGGCGCTCTGCATCTCATGCAGCACCCCGTCGATGCGGTAGCGCACCCGAAGCTGGCGCTCGCCGGGTTCGATGTGGATGTCGCTGGCGAGGTCCTGGATGGCCTGGCTGATCAGCAGGTTCACAAAACGCACGATCGGGGCGTCGTCGATGCCGCCGTCGACGTCGGTATCGCCGCCGTTCGCGGTCGCGGGCGCGGCAGCGAGACCACGCTCCTGGGTGAGGGTGGCGGTGAGGGAGTCGAGTTCGCCATCCGCGCGCAGGTAGCGGTCGATGGCGGCGAGGAGGTCGGCGCGTTCGGCGACGACCACGCGCACGGGCATTCGCGAGGCCGCACGCATGTCGTCGATGGCGACCACATCGCCCGGGTCGGCCATCGCAACGAGGAGGGTATTCGTTGTGATGCTGCCGCCTTCCCGGGCGATGGGGAGTGCCTCGTGCCGCCGGCAGAGAACGGCGGGCACGAGTGTCACCGCAGAGCGGTCAACCGGGTAATCGACGAGTTCAACAAACGGGAATCCGGCCTGGGCAGCACGCGCGGAGGCAAGTTGTGGCGGGGAAACCACGCCCTTCGCCAGCAAGCTGCGAAGGACCTCCTTGTCATCCGCGCGCAGCGTGGTTCCAGCGTCGAGTGTCTCAATCGGCACTATTCCACGCAGGACCAGGATCTCCGTCAACGACGTCATTTTTCGGCTAACACCTCTGTGATGTGGGGTATTCGGGTTGCCCCACAAACGCAAAGGTAAACGTGCGGTTTTCCCCCCGCAGTCCCTCGAATGAGGGGTGGCGCATCGCTAAATGGCGAGGTAAGAGACAGTCATATCGAGGCGTCAGAGCGGGGTCCCTCATCGGCCATTCGGGGTACCCAACGTCGCGGCGGCGGCATCACGGCCGCGCACGCGGGTTCGCCAGCCCAGCTGCCCCGCGGCTCCCAGCCCCGATCCCGCCGACGGGATCGTGTACCCCGATATGTCAGCAGAAAGCGTGACAATAGCGGGGCTTCCGCGTGACCGTCGGTCACGCTGTCACCCGCAGGGATTGAGACGATTCATCTGCTCAAGTTATGTTTCGTGCGTCGGCCATAAAAATGACAGCCGTGTAATTCGCCGGGGTACGGCAGCACCGATCGGGGGACAGAATGTGCCCGGCGCGGCGTCCCCCAAAACGAGGACAGTTATGAGATTATTTCGGAAATTTTTTTGCTGGGGTAGACATATCCCGCGTTTGGTGCAAGTTTCGCCGGGTACCGCTCAGAACAGGGTGGGTTGCAGTGCCGCCGCATCCATCCCCACGGGCAGCTCCTCGGCGAGCGCCGGGTCAGCTTTTCGCGTACAGCTGGCTGCACAGCGCGACCCCTGATGGACGACGATCTAGGCATTGGCGCTGCGCGGGCGCTCGGTCTCGCGTTTCCGATAACCGACGACAGTTGGATTAAAGGCTCGACAGGTGCAGCGGGATTAGGTTAGCCTAACCATGCTTGCTGGGTCCCACGCACCGGAATTCCTGGTTGCCTGCCGCACAGGCCCAGCGCCATACCGACGAAGAACCTAGAGCCGTCGCGCCTAGGCACCAAGGAGGCACAGCCATGTCCACAACACGCCCA
>JAODAO010000293.1 GCA_025463465.1 Glaciihabitans sp.
AATTTCCTCTGCTAACCGTGACTGAGCGGCAAGCGCGTGCAGGCAGCGCACGAGGTCCCGCGGCCTGCGGTAGGTCGGCACGATAACGGATACACGGTGTTGCAGGGGAACCCCCTCCATGAGGCACGTGCGAGTTCTACCGGGCCCTCACGTCCTCAGTGAAGGAGAGTTCCGCGTTACGCCTCACCACGGCCGTCAGGTAAAACCGCCCGCGAACAAGTTCGGATTCGGGGTCGAACACCACGGGTTCTGGCTGCGCATCGGAAGCCATATAGAGCTGATATCGATCGACTCCGAAAAAGCTCGTAAGCTGATCTACTGAACACCCAAACGCTTCTAAGCCACACCCAACATGCACCTCAATCATGAAGTCAGCTTGGCCAAGCATCCTTGCCGCCCCTTCAAGTACTCGCCCTTCGAAGCCCTCGACGTCAACGAACACAACGTCAGGATCGCCGAACTGAGAGGCAAGTTGATCAACTGTAACGGCTGGGACAATTGATGACGCATCAGCAGACCCATCGGATACAGCTCTACCATTTAGCGACTCGTTAAACGTAACGTAGCCCGGCTGATTGGAAGCGGCACCATGAATCACTCGGAGGTTCGCCGCCCCGCTTAAGTCTCGATTCCGCATTGCCATCGCCGCGTTGTGCTCATTAGCTTCGACAGCTATCGCACTCCCGTCTGGAGCAACGATTCGGGCCAGCACTAGTGCAACCACACCCTGATGAGCACCTAGATCGAAGACCCGAGAACCGGACCGAAGCTGGAAGCGCCTAAGAAACTCTATCTCCGGCAGCGGACCAGTGTCCTGTCCGTACCATGCATGTGCTAAACCGTCCGAAATCCGGAGTCGTAATTCGAACCCCCCGTACTGGCGCGTGACCTCGTAGGCAGGAAATTTGCGAAGCCCGCGGTCAATCCTCCATCGCCTGATCCGACTTTGTGCTCGAGCGGGAAGTAGACGTTTGGCGACGCATTTGATCAGAGGTCCCACAGATCATCTCCTATAGAATGCTCGCGGGTGGCCGGGGCCCGTCATTGCGATTAGCCATAGATCCATGGCGGCGCTCCCATTCACTAAGGCGGGCCAAGACGGTACCAAGTTCCACAACGGCGCTTGCCAACGCCCGAGTTGTCGAAAAGCCGAGAGGATGTTCAAATGCCTGACGGATACGGACCTTCAGGAGGTGTACGGGAAGCCAACGCCACGTTGAGTGCTTCCCACCGTGCTGGTACCAGAAGTAGACCCGACTCTCCCAGATCGGTGCCGCGGCGCGTCCCAGCTTGCGGCGTCGTGGCGGATGATCAACGACGGCTGTCGGCACGAAGTGGACCGCGAGCCCGGCCTTCAAGATCCGTGTGTACAGGTCGACGTCCTCCAGATGCGGAAGAGGGAAGTTCTCGTCGAATCCCCCGAGCTGCCAGAAGGCTTCTCTCCTCATTAGGAAGTTACACGACCACAGCTTCCCCCCCGTGAGGTTGATTGGAGCCTCGAAGAGGGCAGATTTGACACCGATTCGGCAGGTCGTCTTCCCCTCGAGCACCTTCGTGTCCGTCCGACGCGCACGTTCAAACGCCATCAGCCACTCGGACTCAGGTACACAGTCGTCGTCGGTGAATGCGAGCCAACCGCCCTTAGCGTGGCTAGCCCCGTTGTTGCGATTTGCCGCTGGACCGCGACGAGGGCCGGCCAGCCACACCGCCCACGGAAACCGCTTCGCAATCAGATCCTTAGCAGACGTGCTTCCGCCGTCATCAGTTACAATTACCTCGTAGCGATCAGCGGGCAAGGTCTGCGATCCCGGAGCGAGTCGGCTCAGGCAGGTGGAGAGCAAATCGTTCCGATTCCGCGTAGGAATGACGACGGAGATTAACAGCTCGGTCGTTTTCATCAGTATAAGCACATTGGGCTTAAGAAGCAGACGGACGGGCTGAAGTAGACTTTACCTCGTGATTTCCGTGCGAAACTGCTACTTCAAACGCTCGAAGCTCACCGAGCCCCGTTTCCGACAGATCCTGCGCCTGTTCGCCCTCGACCTGACCGCCTCCGACGCCGCGCGGCTGAGCGGAGTGTCGGTGCGGTCGGTGAACGAGATCTACCTCCACCTCCGCGAACGCTTGGCCTACGAGTCCGAGCGACGCCGGCCGTTCAAGGGCGGCGAGGTCGAGGTCGACGAGAGCTTCGGCCCGCGCGCGTCCGGGGCAAGCGCGAGCGCGGGGCCGGCGGCAATACGATCGTGTTCGGCATATTCAAGCGCGACAACCGCGTCTACAGGGAGGTCGTATCCGACTGCTCGAAACGGACGCTTATGGCCGCGATCCGCGGGAAGATCAAGTCGCAGGTCGTCATCCACTCCGACGGCTGGCGCGGGTATGACGGGCTGGTCGACGTCGGCTACGAGAAGCACCTGCGCATCCACCACAGGAGAAACCAGTTCGCGCGTGGCAACCGACACATCAACGGCATCGAGAGCTTCTGGGGCTACGCCAAACGCCGGCTTGCCAAGTTCAATGGCATCCCCGGAGACACGTTCGATCTGCACCTGAAGGCGACCGAGTACCGGTCCAACTTGCGGCGTGGGGACCTCTACGCCACGCTGCTGAAGATGCTCCGGCGAACGCCGCTGTGACCGGGCAGCCAACTCGTCTGCTTCCCGAGCCCCAACCCATTCTCGCACACAGATCCATCTTTATCGAGTATTATACGGATTCGGTTTGCTCGGTGCGCGGGACCTCATCGCCTGGATCGGCGACGCCGCAAGCGGCGGTTCCCTGGCCGCGCACCGAGCAAACCGAATCCGTATTACAGGTCATTTAGTGTTCGCACAACACGGGCGGGATTCCCCGCAACCAACACATTCGCCGGCACATTTTTGGCAACGACCGATCCGGCAGCGATCACGGAATTGTCTCCCACATTCACCCCGCGGAGTAGAATGGTCTTACTCGCAATCCATACGTTCTTACCAATCGATACCGACCCCGTCTTAACGTTTGCGACCGCCTCATGCCTATTGACTGATATACTATGGAAATCTGTGTCCATGATTAGGCAATCCGCCAACATAGATCGCGCGCCAATCGAAACATTCACCTTGCAGGCGATCTCGACGCCGTTCAGGTAGCAGCTATCGCCGATTTCAATCCGAGCGTCAGGGTGGAAGGTCAACAGTCGGTTCGGTCGACCGCTCGCGTCGTCAAACATGACCCCATTGCCGATGACGATTTGTCCGGGGCCACGTATAGTGAGCGATCCACGGATGCTGTCTAAGGCACCCCATGTCACCCGCCGGCACTTCAATTTAACGATCCGGACGCGCAGCTTGGATCTTGCTCGTGATATGAGTTCTGCTAGGTTCACTTGGACGAGTCCTACGAGCTTCTAAAACTACTCGGTCGGATTATGGAGCCGCCGCCAGCAATCATGCACACGGCGGCGTCCATCAGGGCGGCGCGCGTGTCGTCCCGCCGCTCGAACCGGGGCCGCATACGCCGGTACCGGTGCAGGCACGCCAGGCCCCGCTCGACCCCGTACCGGTCCGCCCCGAGTCCGCTCCCGTGCGGCGTCCGCCGCCGGCCGATCCGGGTGGCGATGTTCCGGCACGACAGGGCCACGCGGTGCGGGTCGCCGTCGTACCCGCAGTCGGCCGGCACGAGCTTCGGCTTCCGGAGCGGGGCCCCGTGCTTCCCGCGGACCGGCGGGATCGCGTCGACCAGCGGCAGCAGCCGGGTCACGCCGTTCCGGTCCGCGGCCGAGAGCGTCGTGGCGAGCGGGACCCCGGTCGCGTCCACGGCCAGGTGGTGCTTGCTCCCGGCCTTCCGGCGGCCCACGGGGCTCGGGCCCGTTTTCCCCCGCGTGCACCGCGCGGACGTGGGCCGAGTCGACGATCACCTGGGAGAAGTCGATGAGGTCGGCCCCGCGGAGCCGGGCCAGCAGCGCGGCGTGCAGCGCGGGCCAGACGCCGGGCCGCCGCCACTCGTCTAAGCGGCTCCACGGGGTCATGCCGCTGCACCCCATCGCGGGCGGGAAGTCCTCCCACGGCAGCCCGGTCCGCAAGACGAACAGGACCCTGGTCAGGCACACCCGGTCCGGGACCCGCGGATGCCCTCCTTTCGGGCTCGGGACGTGCCGCGGCAGCAGAGGCTCGGCGACCGCCCACAACTCGTCCGGGACCATCGGCTTTGCCATCGCGCCCTCCGTGACGGTACGCGGGCATCGTCGCACCGCCGCCGGCGGGTGAGAACGGAAGTTTTAGATGCCCTGAGTTACAGCACATCCCTTCTCTTCGCGGATTATGAAAATGCGCGAGAGCAGACGCGCTTGAGGCCAATTGTGTTCGGCGTAACAACACGGGCCCAAACTTCGGCCATCGGACCGATACCGAATCGCTGTGGCTGAAAATACAGGACGTTCTCGCGGTTCGTTTGGGAAAGTTGGATGCGGTGGAATCCTAAGCCGGTCAAGCGGGACTCGATCGCATCCGCATCGGCCACTGTGACCATCCCGTTAAAGTCATGCAATTCGATGGTGACCTGCGCGACTTCCTCAAATTGTTCGTCGGCCGTTCCAGCAAGTAAGCCCATTTACGAACCCTCGATGTCGACCTTCAGAAGGTCGATCATCGGCAGGTCGGCCCTCAACAAAATGGACGAGAGGGACAACATCTCGACGTGTTCGACCCGCTCGTACGGGCGTCCGGGGACGGCCGAGATGATCGCGCTGGTGGTCCTGCTGCTTTCTGGCTCCGCGGGGCGGCAAGGTGCACGGCAGCGGGCTCGTTCAGTTCCGGTACATGGTCGAGCGGACGCTGGCGAATCTCGGCCTGTTCCGGCGGATCAAGTTTCGCTACGAGCGGACGCCGGCCCACTTCCAAGGGTTGAACGAGATCGCCGCATGCTGCCTGGTCGCCACCGCCTGAAGCGGTACGAGACATATTTCCGAAATGGCTTCCAAGAGGGTGTCATGCTGGTAAAGGTGCCGTCGTCGCGGCCACCTTATTGTGGGCAGCGTGGCTGCGCACCATCGGCTCAAGTGTTGGTCTGCGAAATCGCCTAACAAGGCTAAGTGACGGCCGTTCCACGGTCCGATACATGATGACCGCAACGCCACCGCACAACGGGATCGAGATCAGCCCGTGAATCAACGCCATCTGCTCGAACGGTAAGTGCTTGAACGGCGAGAACTTGAAGAGGAAAAATTGCACACCGGTATGGTATAGATAAAGGCTGTATGAGACCTCGCCCGCAAAGCGAAGCGGCCACCAACCGAGCCACACAAAGGCCGGAGATGATCGGCTGGACGCCCCAAGCATTAGTATGCCGAGGCCGACACAGATGACCACTGGAAACATTGCGACGTAAACGAGCGGCATACTCCCTGTCTGCCATCGTCCATCTGTGGCAACTGCGCACCAGTAGTTGCCAAACCAAAAGAGGATGCTTCCAACTGCGACCATAGGCCAGCTGGAGAACCGAATACCCCACCCGGTGCGTTCCGCGCCGGCAGCGAGCATGCCAAACGCGAATAGATCCAAGTAACTCAATAGTGACCGGAAGGTCACATGGTCGACGTTACCCACATACAAGCCCGCGAGCAGCACGTGCTCCGCACATCGGGCACCGACGCCGGCAGCGATCAGAATAGCGGGCAGCAGCCAAGGGGATTGTCGGCCGGTGCATTTAGCGGCCGCACGGCACATGAGTGGCAGGACAAGGTAAAACTGGGCCTCAATCGCGAGACTCCAGTAAACGCTGTTGACGCCGAAAAAATTAACGTCAGATTTATAATTGAACGTCAACGTTATCCTGGCAATCAGTTCTAAGGCGGACGGCATTTGCTGGCCCAATAAGTACCGGAGCAAAAGAAAAACCGAAAGCGAAATCACGTATGGTGGATAGATGCGAAGAAACCGTCGCGCGTAGAAATCGCCCGTCATTGGGAAAGCCCCCCAACCAGCCATGGCCGGGATGAACGGGCGATAAAGCAAAAAACCGCTGAGCACAAAGAAGAGGTGGACCCCCGTGAACCCCCACAGTGCGTAGGGAGCAACACGCAGGTTCAATCCGCAATGATAGAAGACGACCATCAGGCAGGCGAGTCCGCGACAGCCCTCCAGAAGAGGATACCGCGGGTCGGCGACATTCTTCACCTCCATTGCGGAATTCATTGTCGATTAGCCCCAATAGTCCCGCCCGCGTCAACCATCACATGGTGCTAAGAGCCCGGCCGCGGTCCACCAGGTTCGGCCCCGTTTTCCCGCCGGCCAGCACACGGACGGGCAATGAACCCAAAGAGGCAAATGGGCTTTGATTCACATTGATGATGCAGGAGTGGCTGACAACAAGAAACTTCATCTGAATCCCAGGATGATCCCTCGCTGGCAAATGCTTAGGCCCCTGAGGGTACAGGGGTGCAACCAAGATCAGCAAAAGCGCACTACGAGATGTCATTTTTATTGCGCTATCAACCGAAACTCAGATTTGGCCAGCTCGTCCAGTAGGATCCAAACAACCGCCACAATGAAAATGAAGACCAACGCGCCAAGAGCAACACGCAGGAACCTTCGAGTGCGGTTACCATTTCGACGGCTCGATGCAGTCCGTCTTCGGTTTCGCCGATGCCGAGAAGATGCCGTCAGGGTCGTTGCAACGGGTCGTACCTCGATCCGCTCGGACGCAAAAAAACCACTAAATCGACCCCGGAAGGTGGCCAACCAGCGCCTGTAGATATTCGCCTCACGACGCATGGTGAGGCGAACGACCTGTAGTACGCCGGGAGCTCCACTCGTGCCAAGGCAAATTGCCCAGACAAGGAACACGTGCCTTCTAAATCCCTTAAGATAGCCGGCGACCGCAAGAGTCTCATTGAAGACCGTGTTCCGTTGAGCTTGTGCGTTGAAAAGCCCCCTCTGGTCCTCATCAAATCGTTCAGCAGGGAAATGATCCACACCTAACGCAGGGTCAAACCGGACCAACCAACCGCAACGAAGGATTGCCAATCCTAAGCTCAATTCCCAATGAACCTGAGCCCCCGTTCCTTCAAGCCGGGAATCAAACCCAATCTGCCTCAGCAGATCAGACCGATAAGCGCAGTTGACCCCTTTAACGACGACCACCTCACGTATCGGCCCAGAAGCAGCGTGATGGTGCATGCCGATAACTCGCCCCCACCATTGCATTTCGCCGCAGCGCGGCTCATGACCGTCGTC
>JAODAO010000294.1 GCA_025463465.1 Glaciihabitans sp.
GATCAGGCCACCCGCGAAGCGAACAGACGTCCACTCCCGCAGCGTCGAACCGTCGAACACCCTCGCGTTGATTACGGTTGTTCCCAGAACCACCGGGCCCTCCCCGATCATCGTCCACGTCCTCCGCCTCGTACCGTCATTCGATTCAACTACGAATGACGCGCTGGCCACGTGGAGGTCGTCGTCCAAAACGACGAGAACCGGGTACCTACGGCACCCGGTTCTTCATCACTGCGGCGGGAGCTCGTTCCCGTTAGACGCCGTTGTATTGATCGTCGGTGATGTGTTCGGCCCAGGTGGTTGTTGTGGCCGGGTCTTCACCGTTTTGCAGCATCGCGATGTGTTCCATGTAGACGCCGGGGGCTGCGGCATGCCAGTGCTCTTCGCCGGGCGGGGTGTAGAGCGTCTGTCCGGGGTGGACCTCGATGATGGTGCCGTCGCGGCCGCCGAAGCGGGCGATGCCCGCGGTGACGCGGAGGTACTGCCCGAGTTCGTGGGAGTGCCACGCGGTGCGGGCGCCAGGGGCGAAGCGCACGGTGGCGACGACCATGGACTGGCCGGGCTCGTGGGGCAGGGCAATCGGGTCAAGCCACACGTCGCCAGCGAACTGGGCGGGTGGGTTCTTCGAGGTGGGGATGGTGGGTTCGATGTGCATCGCGGTGGTCCTTACGTGTTTTCGGTGAAAACCTGTTTGGCGACGCCCATGGCGGCCATACCGTTGGGCCAGCCGGCGTAGAGGGTGACGTGGGTGATGGTCTCGATCAGTTCTTCCTGGGTGACGCCGTTTTCGATGGCGCGGCCGAGGTGGAAGCCGAGCTCGCCGGTGTGCCCGCCTGCTGCAAGCACGGCGACGGTGATGAGGCTGCGGTCGCGGGCGGACAACTCCGGGCGGTTCCAGACATCGGCAAAGAGTACGTCATCGGTGAGTTCGGCGAGCTTCGGGGCGAAGTCGCCGAACATGTTGCGGCCGCCGCCGACCTGGAGGGGTTGGTCAGTCATGATGATCCTTTTGTGTGGTGCAACCGCCGGGGGAGCAGGTGCTGGGTTGGTTACGCGGCGGATTCGCTTTTGATCTTGGTCAGGGCGTCCATAAATCCTTCGGAACACCCGCTGGAGCCGGCAAGACGGTCAACGTCCAGTTCATCGATTCTGCGACCGACGATGGCGGCCGGCAGCGCCTCCGCGAAACGCTGTTGGTAACCGAGGGATGTTTCGTCCTCGGCCGGGGTGGTGATCGACACGTCGGTCACGGTGTCGTCCTGGATGGTGAGGGTGACGTCGTGGTGGGAGGGCAGCGAGCCGTACCAGCCGGTCGCCGTGTACTCGCCATCACGGTAAACGTCTGCGGTATCTGTTGCTCCCGGCGTGGTGGATGGTTCGGGCGTAGCAGGCGGCTCGGGGATTGCTGTCATTGTTTCCTCGGATGGAGCGGCGCTCGAGCCGCGGTCTGCGGCGCATGCAGACAGGCTGAGGCTCATGGCGAGTGCTCCCACGCTGATGGCGGTTCTGGTGGTGTGGCGTGATGGCACGGGGGTTCTCCCTTCCAGAGCGGCGCTATTCGTGCTGCTGCACGTCCTCGTTGATTCGTGTGATGGGTGTCTGGGTCGCGGGAATGGACCAGCTGGCGAGGAGGCGAAGGGCGTCAGCGGTCGCGGATCCGGGTTCTGCGCCATAGACGATGAGCGACTGCCCGGGATCGGAGGGCAGTTCCATCGCCTCGAAGGTCAGCAACAGGTCTCCAACCAGCGGGTGATGCACCGCCTTGAAACCGTTGTCGTGATAGCGCACGTCGTGCGCCTTCCACAGCGAACCGAACTCGGCGCTGTTTCGGTTCAGGCCGTCCACGAGTTCCGTGAGCTCCCGGTTCAATGGGTCCCGACCGAGCTCGCTGCGTAGGTTGGCGACCATGTCAGCGGCGGTCTTGTCCCAGTCAACGAAGAAACTTCTCGCCTTGGCATCGAGGAACAGGAAGCGAGCCGTGTTGGGGGTCCCGCTCGGATCGTCCTCGTACAGGGGCGAATACACGGCCCGGCCGAGCGCGTTCGCAGCGATCAGGTCGCGCGAAGCACTGCGCACAAAGGCGGGCGCGTCAACCAGGCCGTCGACAACGCGCTGCACGGACTGCCGCACAACACTCGACGGACGTCTGCGCTCGCCGGGGCGGATCATCGCGTTGGCCCCCGCGAGGCGGAACAGGTGGTCACGCTCCGGGATAGTGAGTTGCAGGGCACGTGCCACGGCATGCAGCACCCCCTCGGAGACCGTGCCGAAGGTTCCGCGCTC
Organism: Glaciihabitans sp.; assembly: GCA_025463465.1. Taxonomy (GTDB): domain Bacteria; phylum Actinomycetota; class Actinomycetes; order Actinomycetales; family Microbacteriaceae; genus Glaciihabitans. Next base: position 2,284 of record JAODAO010000294.1, read on the forward strand.
AAGCTTCGTGTAGTAGTCGACGCTCACGCCGGCCAACATCGCGACCTCTTCGCGGCGCAGCCCGGCGACGCGGCGGTTCCCTCCGTAGGCAGGCAGTTTTGCCTGCTCTGGGGTGATCTTCGCCCGACGCGTGCTGAGAAATTCGCGTAACTCGGTTCGGCTGTCCATGCCCTCCAACGTATTGCGGTTTCGCCGGATAAGAGAGGTTCTGTTGGTACCCGTCACCTCAGGGCCTGTATGAATCCCTTCCACCGGAGTTGACTCGGTCTTACGACCGGCCATCCCCGCCGGCGGAGAGGACAGGCACACCATGACTACTTGGCTTATCACCGGCTGCTCGACCGGACTGGGGCGAGCGCTCGCCGAGGCGGTGCTCGCCCACGGTGACAACGCTGTTATCACCGCCCGCGACCCTGCCGGCTTGAGCGACCTCGCAGCTCGTTTTCCGCACACCGCGCTCGCCGTGGCTCTCGACGTCACCGATGAGGCGCAGGTCACCTCCGCGGTCGACGCCGGCACCGAACGCTTCGGTGGCATCGATGTCCTGGTGAACAACGCGGGCTACGGATACCGAGCCGCGGTCGAAGAGGGGGATGTCTCGGACGTCGCCACGCTGTTCGACACCCACTTCTTCGGCAGTGTGTCCACCATCAAGGCGGTACTGCCGCAGATGCGAGCACGCCGCTCCGGCACCATCGTTAACCTGTCGTCCATCGGGGCGCAGCTGAAACCTGCCGGGT
>JAODAO010000296.1 GCA_025463465.1 Glaciihabitans sp.
TCTGGGCGCGCGATCTTGATAAGCCGGGCGATCTCGCCGGCACCGCTCGCACCCATCTCAACGATGAGGTAGCGGGTCTGCTCGGTGATCCCGAGCATGGAAATAGGAGCGCCAACCTGGTTGTTGAAGGATCCCTCCGGCGCCACCGTGGGTGCCTTGGCCGAGAGGATCGAGCGGAGCAGGTTCTTCGTGGTGGTTTTGCCGTTGGAACCGGTGATGGCAATTACCGTCAACTCACCGGCCGCGCGCACCCGCGCGACAACCGCTGTCGCGAGGGCAGCGAGGGCGTCGAGCCCATTGGCCACCACGATCTGCGCGATAGGCAGGTCGAGTTCACGTTCGGTGATCAGCAGCGCTGCTCCATTGGTGGCGGCAGCCCCGGCGAACAGGTGGCCGTCGGTCACCTCGCCGGGTAGCGCGAAGAAAATCGATCCAGCCGTCACCAGGCGGGAGTCCGTCTGAACGGACCCATCAACAACGCTCTCCGGGGTGGATGTCCCGGTGTGCAGGGTTCCCGAGACAATGTCGGAGATCTCTCCCAGGCTGAGGGCGATCACTCCCAGCCCGCCTCGCGCAGGGCGGCACGTGCTTCGTCGCGGGCGGAATATGGGGTGCGCACACCCGCGATATCGCGGTAATCCTGGTGGCCGGGTCCGGCCCACAGGATCGAGTCGCCTTCGCGCGCCATGCCGACAGCCGTGCGGATGGCCTGCTCGGGTGGGCTGACCTCGAAGAGCTCCGGCTGGTGCTCGGCAAGGTGGGCACCCTCGATCAGGGTCGCGCGAATGGACGCGGCATCCTCGAAACGCGGGTGGTGGTCGGTGATCACCAAAATGTCGGAGCCATCGGCTGCAACCCGTCCCATCTCGTGGCGCTTGGTGGCGTCGCGGTCACCGTCCGCACCGAACACCATGATGGTGCGGCCGGGGGTGAACTTGCGCACGGCGGCGAGGGTGTTCAGGAAAGCGTCCGGGCTGTGGCCGAAGTCGACGTAGACCGAAGGGCCGTGTTGTCCGGACACCCGCTCGGTGCGACCGGGCAGGTAGGCGTTGATGCCGCCTTCCGCTTCCAGCGCGTGGCCGATCGCCTCGAGCTCGAAGCCCGCCTCGACCAGCATCACAATGGCGAGTCCGGCGTTGGCAACCATGTGCCAGCCGATCAGCGGCACCCGGGTGGTCAGCGACCGGCCCTCGGGGCCGGTGAGCGTGAACTCCGTGTACGCGGCCTGCTCGTCGACAATGGTGGCCATCCACTCCGCCTCGACACCGGGCGTGGTGGAGATAGTGGTGACGGGGATGTGCGATTGCTCAACAACCCGCTGGCCCCACGCGGTGTCGAGAGACACCACCCCGCGACCCGCGCGGTCCTGCTGGAACAGCGGCAGCTTCGCCGCAAAGTATTCCTCCATGTCGGCGTAGTCGTCCAGGTGGTCGTGGCTCAGGTTGGTGAAGCCCACCACGTCGAAGGTGATTCCGTCGACACGGTTGCGGCTGAGCGCCTGGGCGCTCACCTCGATGGCCACCGCGCGTACATTGCTTTCACGCATCCGCGCGAGGAGCGCGTGCATCTCGCTCGCCTCCGGGGTGGTCAGCCGGCTGACCACCGTCAGGTCGCCGATGTGGCGCTCCGCCGTTGAGCTCAGGCCGGTCACCAGACCGAGCTGCTTGAGGATCGCCTCGAGCAGGTATGAGGTGGATGTTTTGCCATTGGTACCCGTTGTCCCGAACAGCAGGGGCGGGTGCTCCGCGGTGCGGTAGGTCCAGGCGGAGATCTCGCCGAGAGCCTCGCGCGGCGAGGAGACCAGGACAATGGGCAGCCCGCTGTCCTTGGCCAATTCCGCGCCTGCAGGATCGGTCAGCAGGGCCACAGCCCCACCCTCTCGGGCCTGTGCCGCATAACTTGCACCGTGCGAGTGCGCACCCTGGATGCCGACGTAGAGGTCGCCCGGTTGCACATCGTTGGTGCTGAGGGTCACCCCGGTGATTTCGACACCATCGAGGGACCCTGTGTATTCGAGCCCGAATTCACTGACCAGGCCGGCGAGCGATCTCGCAGAGGGATGTTCCGGTCGAAGGACCGGGGGGATCCGAGCGGTCACGCTTTTCTCATTTCTTGATGATTCACTCACCAGGTCAACGGGATATCGTCGGCCGGAGTGGTGGACGGAACGACGCGGTACTTCTTGAGCACCTGGGTCATAATCTGCTGGAAGGTCGGGGCCGCGGCGCCCGAAGTCTTTATCGTATCGGGCTTCATCAGCGTCACAACAACCGCGTACTGCGGGTCTTCCGCGGGGGCGACGCCGGCAACCGAGACTATACGGTCACCGGTGTATACGCCATTTGTGGCAACCTCTGCCGTGCCGGTCTTGGCCGCAACGCGGTAGCCGGGGATCGTCAGGACGTTGGACAACCAGCCATCGGTGACGACCGTCTCCATCATCTTGAGGGTCTCGTCGGCCGCGTACTCGCTGACAACCTGCGTTCCCTCGGTGGAGGGGGTTTCCGTGACGGTGCCGTCGGCGTTCTCGCAACCTTCAACCAGGGTCAGGGGCAGCTTCACGCCGTTGTTACCGATGGTCTGGTAGAGGCTCGCGACCTGCACGGACGTGGCGCTGACACCCTGGCCGAACATCACCGTCTTGTCGGTGATGGCGTCCCAGTCGGCCGCTTCCTTCAGGTCACCGGCGGACTCGCCGGGAAACCCGACGGCCGTTTTTTCACTGATACCGAACTTCACCATGTAGTCGTGACGCTTCTGGGCGCTCAGTGTCTCGCTCAGGATCGAGATCCCGATGTTGGACGAGTTCATAATGACCCCGCCCGTTGTGTAGTGCAGGGTGCCGTGGTCTGAGGAGTCCGTGATGGTTGTCCCGCCGACGGGGTAAGCACTCGGCACAACGATCTGGGTCGTCGGTGTGATCGAACCGGCATCGAGCAGGGACGCAACCGTCATTGGCTTGAAGGTGGATCCTGGCTCGTACGGGGTGGTGAACGCCCGCGAACCCAATGCGCCGACGTCGGCGGAATTCACATCGTTGGGGTCGACCGTTGGGTAGTCGGCGACAGCCATCAGGTGGCCGTCCTTGATCCGCACGACGACCGCGGTGGCCTGCTCTGCACCGGTTGCCAGCGCCTGCGTCTCAATTGCTTCCTGCGCGAACCACTGCAGGTCGAGATCAATGGTCGTTCGGATGTTGCCGCCATCTTTCGGCTCGGTCGCCGTGACGGTGCTGCCCGGGATGCGCACACCATCAGCACCGCGCTCGTAGGTCGAGGTGCCATTGGTGCTGGCGAGGCAGGAATCTTCCTTGATTTCGAGTCCCGCCTGCGGGCCGTCCGTACCGATGAATCCGATCAGGTTGCCGGCGATGGCGCCGTTCGGGTAGACCCGGCTCTGGCGCAGTTCGTTGGACACCCAGGGGATGTTCAGGGCCTTCACCGCGGTGAAGACATCCAGCTTCACTCCCTTGGTGAGGTAGGCGAAGTTCGCGTCGGGGTCAGCGCCGATCGGTGTTTGCAAATCCTCGACGGTCTGGCCGGTGAGGGCACCGATTTCGGCGAGGGCTTCGTCGACCGTAATGGTCACGGTGCCGTCGTCGGTCTTGCGAGTGAAGTCGTCGACGTCCATCGGGGAGACGGTGATGTCGAAGCGGTCAACACTGTCGGCCAGGACAACACCGTTGGTGTCGAGGATCTCGCCACGCGTGCCGTAGGTGGTGACCGGAATGGACCGGTTCTCGGCGGCCGCGGTGCTGAGTGCATCAGCGCGAACCACCTGGATGTCGACCAGACGGACACCAAAAACGATGACAACGGCGAACACCGCGATAATCGTCAGTGCCAGGCGGGCACGGGTGCTTCGAGGGTTGTTCACGCACGGATCCTTTCGCCCTGATGGGTATCAGCCCTGATGAGTCGGACCCGTGGTTCGGGCCCGGGAGGGTTCACCCAGAGGTGCTTCCCGTGTTGTGACCGCCCTAACGGGTAGTGACCGACGGCAGAACCCCTGAAGGCGACGCTACAGATGGTGTACTGTCTGCGGCCGCAGGCGCGCCAGAGACAGCCGAGTTGCCGGTTGAGGCCACGGCGGTAGACCCCGCGGTGGACCCGGTGGTCGCGGCTGTCGTGTCAGTCGCGGCGTCCCCGGTGCCGGTATCGGTCTCAGCAAGCGCGCCCGCCGGGGGTGTTTCGTTGACGACGGGGGCGCCGGTAAGGAGAGAGTTCGCGATCTGCGACGTGCTCGCGGACGCCGCGGGTGCGGCAACGGCGGCGCCGATGACTGAACCGTTCTGCAGGTTGAGGAAGGCCGGCGCGGTGGTGGATACCATTCCGAGCGACTGGGCGTTCGCAGCGAGGTTCTGGGTGGAGCCGGCGACCTCGAGGGATTCGTTGAGGGAACCCTCGACGCGTCCGAGGTTGCGGTTCTCGACCTGGAGGCTCGAGATCGTGTACGCGCCGTTGGAGAGCGCAATGCTCAGCATGAGCTGGGCAAGGAAGATCACCATCAGGCCACCAACGGCAACGAGAGCGTAAGCGAGGCGCGGGCGTGCACGGCGCTGGGCGCGGCTCGTCACGATCTCGATCTGCCGCGGGTTCTCTTCCCACGGGTTGTGCTTCTCCCCCGCTGCACCGGTCAGCCGTGACAGCTGGGTGTTCAGCGAATAGGCCAAGTTGGAGCTCATGCTGCAGTCCTCAATCGTTCGACGGCACGAAGCCGAACGGGTGTCGCGCGGGGATTGGTGAGTCGCTCGCTCTCGGACGCCTGTTCGGCGCCGCGGACGAGCAGTCGTAGTTCGGGGCGGTGCTCGGGAAGCTCAATGGGCAGTCCGGCCGGGGCGGTGGATGTCGAGCGCGGGGCGAGAATACGCTTGACGATCCGGTCCTCGAGGGACTGGTACGCGAGCACGACCATGCGGCCGCCAACGTCAAGAGTGTCGAGGGCGGCGGGAATGGCCCGGGAGAGAACGGAAAGCTCCTGGTTGACCTCGATGCGCAGCGCCTGGAAGACCCGCTTGGCGGGGTGGCCGGATCGCTGAACCGCGGCAGGGGTCGCGGCAATGATCAGGTCGACCAGTTGGGCGGACCGAACGAAGGGTTCAAGTTCGCGGGCCTGCACGATTTTGCGGGCATAGCGGGGGGACAGCTTCTCTTCACCGAATTCGTAGAAAATCCGACGCAGTTCCGATTCCGGGTATTCGGCGAGAATGCGCTCGGCCGTCAGCGGCGAGGTGGAGTCCATCCGCATATCCAGTGGGGCGTCCTTGGAATACGAGAATCCACGCTCCACCTGGTCGAGCTGAAGGGAGGAAACCCCGAGGTCGAACAAGATTCCGGAAACCAAAGGGTATCCGAGGGAGGACACGGCGTCCGCGATCTCGTCGTACACGGTGTGTACGAGCTTGACGCGGTCACCAAAAGGCGCAAGCCGCTCCCCCGCGAGACGCAACGCATCGGGGTCGCGATCAAGACCAATCAGGGTAAGCCCCGGGAAGCGAGTCAACAGCGCCTCGGAGTGGCCGCCCATACCGAGCGTGGCGTCAACAACAACGGCACCATCCCGAGAGATCGCGGGGGCAAGTAGTTCGATGGTCCGTTCGAGGAACACCGGAGTGTGTAGGGAT
>JAODAO010000316.1 GCA_025463465.1 Glaciihabitans sp.
GGGTTTCCAGGACGTCGTAGTCCTTACCTGGATCGATCCCGCCGACGGTCGTGTGCAGCACGTCGGGCAGCCAGGACCGGCGCACCAGAAGCGTTGGGCAATGTTGCCGCCGGCTGACCACCGTCAACGGGGCGCTGACGGCATCGTCAGGTACCACCATCACCAGGGCGCTGAAGCGGATGCCGGAGGTACGGGCGAAGGCCTGGGCCCGGCGGTACAGGGTACGGATGGGTTTTTCGCCGCGGCGCAGGCCCTTGCCCACCAGTTCGCCACGGCGCAACCGCAGCCGGGCGCCCCAGTCGGCGGACAGCACGGCAAATACCCCGTTCGGCCCCAGGACAACGTGGTCGATCTTCTGGTCCGGGTGAGTGCCGTCGGCATCCGTGGCGACGTCGTGCCAGACCGTGAAGGCGACGCCCAACGAGGACAGAACGCGGGCTGCTTCCTCCTCCGCGACGGCGGTCATCAGGAATTGGCGCACGTCGGGGGGAACGACGTCTGCAGTGTTCCCCGAACGCATAAGGTACTGGGCGCGCCTGAGGCCGCCAGCCCTGCCGTAGCTGAGAGCGGAGAATGCCGACGATGCCACCGACGAAACCGCCGCCCGGCGCAAAATGTCAATAGGAGCGGTGCCCGGCGAATCTTCAGCCATGGCGTCCCTCCGGTGTCTTCGACCGGAGATCGTCTTTGTGCGCCCCCGGCGATTGATTCAACCATTTTCGCGGAGAATTGTTCCCATCTTCGGGGTTCCGTTGCGAATAAGTTACCGGGCTTTGCCGCTGCGGCAGCGGGAGAGCGTGTCAGGCCCCTCGGAGCACTTCCGCGCGTGCCACCGAGAGTTCATACGCGGAGATCAGCTTCCGGGAGCGTAGTTCGTTGAGGTGGTCCAGGCGGTCCTCCACCGGGCCGGCGGCATCCGGCTGGCCGCTGGTCATGATGCGTCGCAGGAGCTCAACCTCTGCCGATGTCGGCTCCGGGGCGAACGGTCTGGCAACGCTGGAGTTCAACGACAGCATCACGATGGTGGCGGCGACGCCGAGGAGGAGGATCGCGCATCCGATGATCAAAACGGCGGGAAAAATATCGGCAGCTGCTTCTACTTCTGGCATGGGAACCTTCCTTCCTGCCATCAAGCCTCGCTGGCGATCATCCCGGCGTCAATGAACTCCCAGCCCGCGCCCAGAGCTTCGCCACGAGGCATCCAGCATGTCGCCGTCGCACGAGCAGTGCTGCGATCGTGATTCCTGGCGGACGATGAGACGTTCGCCGGCGTCAGCTGACGTGCACGGAGGGGCGCCGTTTGACCTCCTTCTCAGACTCGCGCAGCACCTCCCTGGTCACCGGCGCGACCTCGCCGCTGCCCGTCACCAGGAAGCGGAACATATTCGAGATCGGGTTCCCCTCCGTCCATTCGAAGTAGATGGTGGGCACCACACCGGTGACATCGCGGATGCGCAGCAGGACGGCGGCGAGGGTGTTGGGGATGTTTCCGCTGCTGACCTCCAGCACCCGGAAGCCGTGTTTTTCCACACCGGTCACAAGGAGGTCTTCCTCGAAGTCGGAGGAGTCCGCCGGGTGCACCTCGAGGAAAATCGTGCGCGAGCGTTGGGGGATGTGACTGAAGCGGCGTTCGCTCGTGTTTTTGGAACGGTACTCGTGCGCGCTGCCGTCGTCGGGTTCGTTGGCGATGATCCGAATGGCGCCGTCTTCTGCGTCATCAAGCACAAACTGCAGGGCGGCGTTGTCGAGGGTGACCGAGGTGGCGCGGAGCCCGAACGAGCGTTGCACACGCGATACGAGGGAAACCACGATGATGCCGATGATAAACAGGGCGGCAATGCGGAGACCGTCTGGACGTTCGATCACGTTGACAACGGTGGTGTAGACGAAGATGACCGAGATAGCGGCGAACGCGACGGTTCGTTCTTTCTGCTGTTTGCGTCGCGCCGACAGTGTCACCGCCACCGCAGCCGAGGTGATCAGTACGAGCACACCGGTCGCGTACGCGCCACCCTGGGCTGTCACGTCGGCCTGGAACACGATGGTGATGAGGAAGGCGATGGCGGTGAAGACCAGGACAAGGGGGCGCACGGCGCGCACCCAGTTCGGCGCCATGCCGTAACGGGGAAGATAACGGGGCACCAGGTTAAGTAGTCCGGCCATCGCTGACGCCCCGGCGAACCAGAGAATGCAGATGGTGCTGATGTCGTACACGGTCCCGAAACCCGCGCCGAGGTATTCGTGGGCGAGGAAGGCCAGGGCGCGGCCGTTGGCGGCGCCGCCGGCGGCGAACTCGCGCTGCGGGATCAGGAAGGTGGTGACCAGGCTCGAGGTGATCAGGAACACACTCATGATCAGGGCGCTGGTGGTGAGAAGGCGTTTGGCACCGCGAATGCGGCCAGCGGGGTTGGCGTCGGTGTCTCCGGGTGCCCCGGAAATCTGCGGCATGACCGCGACACCGGTTTCGAAGCCGGACAGCCCGAGGGCCAGCTTGGGGAAAACGATCAGGGCGATGCCGAGCATCACCAGCGGATTGCCATGCTGGACGGTCAGCGCCGCCCACCAGTCCGTCACCACCACGGGGTTGGTGGCCACGTGGGCGATCGAGACAGCAATCACCACAACGTTGAGGGCGAGATACACGGCGACCAGCGTCACGGCGATGCCGATGGCCTCTTTAAATCCGCGCAGGAACACCGCGGCCAGCAGCGTGACCAGGAACAGGGTGATCAGCACCTCGTTGCCGTGGAAAAATCCCGGAGCGAAAGGATTTTCGATGGCGTGCGCTGCCGCATCGGCCGCTGACAGGGTGATGGTGATCATAAAGTCGGTCGCTGCGAAGCCGAGCAGCACCAGGACGAACAGTTTGCCGGCCCACCACGGCAGAAGACGCTCCAGCATCGCAATCGACCCGGAGCCGCGGAAACTTTCGCTGGCCACCCGCCGGTAGACCGGGAGTGCCCCGCCCAGGGTGAGCACGACCAGCACGACGGTGGCCAGCGGGGAGAGCAACCCGGCGGCGACGGCAGCGATGGCCGGCTGGTAGCCGAGGGTGGAGAAGTAATCGACACCGGTGAGGCACATCACCCGCCACCACGAATGTGGCGTCTCGGTTTCCTTCGCGTGGGGCCCTTGTGGGGTGCTGATGCGTTCGCTGAGCCCCTGCAGGAGCCATGTGGTGAGTCGACCGCGCTGTGGGGTCATCGTTATTCCTTCGGGCGTCGGCGCCCCGGGCGATGAGCCGGGCGGCGTGAGCGGGGCGCTGTGGCACCCCGTGTGCCCATTCTGGCGACCAACGGTGGTGCAGGAGGCCGATTAGGCCCCGCCGGACGGTTTCCTAACACAATCCTCACACCGGGCCAGGCGTCCTGCCCTGGCCCGTCGCCGTGCACATTCGTACGCCACCCAGCCTGGCATCGTAAGTTAGGGGTATGAACTCCGCTACCTTCACCCCCGCAGCCGGCTCCGTCACCATGTTCACCACCAGCTGGTGCGGCTATTGCCGAAACCTGAAGAGCCAGATGGACAAGGCCGGCGTCGCTTACACCGAGGTCAACATCGAAGAGGTCGAGGGCACGGCGGAGCTCGTCGCCAGCGTCAACGGTGGCAACCAGACCGTTCCGACCCTGCTCTTTTCCGACGGCAGCAGCGCAACCAACCCGTCCCTGGCCGAGGTGAAGGCACGTATCGGCTGATCGTGTCCCGCCGGCTGGGCCTTGTCCCGGTCGGGATCGACCGACGCGGCCGCCGATGACAACCGCGTCAGATGAAGCGGATTGCGCGCTGGAGCCGCTCGCGCAGGCCGAATATCTCGTCGGCGCTTAACCGGGGCGACAGGGCGAGGGCGCCCATCATCAGCTCGGGAACCCGTGAACGCTGCACCACCACGGTAGGCACACCCTTTTCGCGTCCGACGACGTCCATCACCTCGGCCGTTGAACCGTCGGGCACCACAATCACCAGCGCACTGAAACGCACCCGGGCGGTGCGGGTGATCGACTTTGTCCGCCTCGCCAGGGACGCGATCGGGCGTTCCCCCACGAGCAGCATGTCGCTGACGATTTCCCCCTTGCGAACCTGCAGCGCGCCGCCCCAGTCCTCGGAGAGCATGGCGAACAGGCCGGCGGGTCCGAGGACGATGTGGTCGATCTTTTGCTCGGAGCCGGGCCCGGGAACATCGCTGGCGACGTCATGCCAGATCGTGTAGGAGATATCCAGCCGGGACAGCAGACGCGCCGTCTCCTCCTCAGCGTTCGCATCAGCGAGCAGGTGGCGGATCTCCCGCGGTGCCGACCGGACCATCGCCGGGTCGTACGGGTTGTCGACCTTCGCCCCGCGGCCCACCCATTCGCGCATCAGGTGGAAGTATTCTTCGCGGTTCCACCCGCCGGGATGGCCGTGGGAACGCGCCATGGGAGGCTGTTCGGCCTGTTGCGCCGGCGCCGGAGTGCCCCAGGTGGGAGCGGGACGTTCCGAGAAGTTGCCGGTGGATGACGCGCCGGTGGTGCCGTAGGGCGAGCGGCTGTCGCCGCTCGGGGTGAACCCGAGATCGGGTTCCGGTACGGCAGCCGGGGCGACCGGGGCCGCGTTGTCGAACATGGCGCGATCGTACGGGGTGCCGATGGTCTCCCACGCGACCTGCACGTTGTGGAATGCGACGGCGTCTCCCCCGGTATCCGGATGGGTCTCGCGCAGCCGGCGGCGGTAGGCGCGGCGAAGCTCCTCCATGCTGGCAGCGCTGCTCACACCTAGCACCTCGTAAGGTGTGGCCGGGGTCGTACTCTCGTGCATCCGCTCACTTTCGCATCAATGGCTAGTACAGGACATTAGTGCGTTTCACTGTGCGCCTGCTGCTCGCGCCCTAGCGGACCAGCAGGCGGGCGATCCTGGCAAGGTGACGGGGAAGGCCACGCCCGGTGGTGAAGCGCACGGCGGGCGCGCCAACAGGCTCCGGCTGGGGCGGTTCCGCCGGGAAATTCTCGTGGCTGACGTCGAAAGCAGAAAATCCTGCATCAAGGATCTGCGAGATCACGCTGAGAGGCAGGTCGAGCAGGTAACCGACGCGCCGGAGATCCTCGACCTGGCCCTCCAGCGGAGTCCCCCTGCTCTGCGCCACGGAGCGGTCCACGAGGTCGCCGAAGTATTCACGGTGCAGGCTTTCGCAGCGGAACCGGCTGATGCCGAGTCGTTCTGCCACCAGCACAAGGCCGTTGGAATCTTCGTCGGCGAAATACCCGCCGAGCAGGCAACGATCGACCAAGGTCAGGTAGTCGACGACCTCAGCCGGTCCGTCGCTCTGCGGCATCGTCGCCACCAGCGCGCCGAGGAAGCCGTTGCCGCCCTGACCGGCGTGGTACGCGGTGGGTGTGCTGCTGGCCACGCCTCTACCCGCCGGTTGAGCCCGGCGTGACGGGGACCCATTGCCACCGCGGGTCGCTGCGAACAACAACGCCGTGGCTTCGGCATCCCAGGCCGCCCCGGTGGGAGCCGTGACGGTAAGGGCGAACAGAGTGACGCAGCCCACCAGCGAACGGGGAGCGTTGCTGTGCCGGTGCCTGACGAGCTCCTGGGTGCTGAGCGGGATCCCGATCTCCGGCAGTTCGAGGCCGATGGCGTAAAACTCCGCGGCCAAAAAGTCGATCGCCGTCGCCGCGTGGTGGGCGACGATCGTGCGACCGGCCAGGCGTTCCACCAGCCCATTGGCGACCTGGGCGAACACCGGGTCGCCGAACAAGTCGAGATGCTCGGCGATACCCTCCTGCCCGGCACCAGCCGGGCAACGCGGATCAAGGCCAGATGTCCACCGGCGCTCGATGGATCCCGACGCGTCGAGGTGCACAACCGAAATTTCCCGAAGCCGGGCCCCGATCGTCGGCTCCAGCCCCGTGGCCGTAAAGCCGATCACCGCAAACCCCTGCTTGTGCATCCCATCCCCCTCGACCCCGATGGCCGACTGTATCGAGAATCCGTCATGTATTGGGGGATTCCCCGCAAATTGACCTGCCGGAAACATTTGGCGATCGCCGGTATAACGCGTCGGGCGGCGCGCGGGTGACAATGGGAACATGATCCGCAGACACGCCGTGGTGCACGGCGAAGTGCAGGGAGTGGGCTTCCGTTACAACGCCCAGGCTGTCGCCAACAAACTCGGGGTGACCGGGTTTGTTCGCAATCGCGCAGACGGAACCGTCGAGACGGAGGTGGAAGGTAGCGCAGAGGCGGTGCAGCGCATGCTCGACTGGCTCGCCGGCGGCCCGACCTGGGCGGAGGTCACGGCCGTTGACGTCACGGAAAAAGATCCAATCGGCGACACCACTTACGACATCACCTGAGCGCGCGACCGGATGAGTTGGTTGCCTGGTGCTGTCCAGTGTTGCCCGGGTGCTGCCCTACGGCGCCGCACCCGGGAACGCGTGATGATCAGAGGTCTCTACCGTCCGGCCGTCCGCCGCGAAGCTGAATGTCGCAGCCACCGACCCTCCTGCAAGCACCGCGGGTAGCCAGAACCGGGCGTCGTCCCACATCCGATCGAGGGGGATGTCTGCGACATCCACCCACAGTGGTTCGAGCTCATCGGACGCGACGGCCTCCCCCCGGAACACCCTGCTCACAAACACCCACGATTTCTGACTCCACCGGGG
>JAODAO010000485.1 GCA_025463465.1 Glaciihabitans sp.
CCGCAATGCTGGACTGCGGCACCTCGCGGCACCTACGTTTTAGTCTTCCGGGGCCTCGATGATCGTGCGGTGGAAGTTCAGGTGTGAACGCGACGCCGTTGGCCCCCGCTGACCCTGGTAGCGCGAGGCATACGCGCTGGAGCCGTACGGCTTCTCGGTCGGCGAGGTCAGGCGCATAAAGCAGAGCTGCCCGATCTTCATCCCGGGCCACAGCTTGATGGGGAGAGTGGCGACGTTACTGAGTTCAAGAGTGACGTGGCCGGTGAACCCGGGATCAACAAAGCCGGCGGTCGAATGGGTCAGCAGCCCGAGGCGTCCGAGCGAGCTTTTACCCTCGAGGCGCGCGGCGATGTCGTCGGGCAGCGTCACCTTCTCGTAAGTGGAGCCGAGCACAAACTCGCCGGGGTGCAGGATGAACGGGTCGCCCGGCTTTGCCTCGACGAGGCGGGTGAGGTCGGGCTGGTCCTCCGCCGGGTCGATGAACGGGTACTTGTGGTTGTCGAACAGGCGAAAGAACTGGTCGAGGCGCACATCGACACTCGACGGCTGCACCATCTCCAGGTCGAGCGGCTCCAGTCCGATCCGGCCGTTGGCGAGTTCGATCTTGATGTCGCGGTCACTGAGAAGCATGCCTGCGACATTACCGGAGCAGGACAAATTGGATGTGAACGCCCGCTGGCGCAAGCACCCACTTTGCCCGGTAACATGGTCCTGCTGCGCAAGCAGCCGCGCGAGCGTAGTTCAATGGCAGAACTCCTGCTTCCCAAGCAGGTAGTGCGGGTTCGATTCCCGTCGCTCGCTCCATACCCTTCGCGGAATCACGCTGTCCGTTCTCACGCAAATTGATACTGCGCTAATCGCAACCGAGACTTTCTGCCTCACCAATCCATGCGGGGATTTCCCATGCCGAGGAGACGGCCCGTTGGCATAAGGCGCCAACCGAGGTTTGCGCAGGGATAGCACTCTCGCCGAATCTTCTGGCATCGCATCCAGCGAGGCGTGGGTGGATGTCGACCCGAGGGGCGCGAGACGCAAAGTACGTGTCTTCGCAGGGCGCGACGCGCTGCATCCGCTGATCGTGGCGCTACCAGCGTCGGCAGAGTCTCGGGCGGTGACGTCTCTGCGACGGTCGAGACAATTTTTGTTATTAGGTTAGGCTAACCAATGTCTTGGCGCCCTCGCGTCCAGTCCCCTGCCTCCCAACACGAACTTTGGAATCCGATGCCAATTCACCGCCTTCTCGGCCTCAGCACGGCCGCTGTTCTGACTATCGGCCTTGCCGCCTGTTCCACCCCCGCTGCGGAGGGCTCCGCCTCGGATGCGAGCGCCAGTGGGGTCTTTCCCGTGACCGTCGAGCATGCGCTCGGCGAGACCACGATCGAGAAGCAACCGGAACGGGTCACCACGATTGGCTGGGGCAACCAGGACGTTGCGCTCGCGCTCGGCGTAGCCCCCGTTGGTGTTGACGACCAGACCTGGTCGATGGACGGCAGCGATGGGCTCGGTGTCTACGACTGGACCCTCGACGCTTACAAAGCGCTCGGCGCCGACGAGCCCGTGGTGTTCTCCACCGCAGACGGCACCGACTTTGAGGCCATCGCCGACACCCAGCCCGACACCATTCTCGCGGGCTACTCAGGCGTCACCGAGGAAGAGTACGCCACTCTGAGCGAGATAGCGCCGACCGTTGCCTACCCCGACGCCGCCTGGATCACCCCGTGGCGCGATGTCATCCTCACCGACTCCGCTGCTCTCGGGCTCGCCGACAAGGGCCAGGATCTTGTCGACTCTCTTGAAGAGCAGATCGCCGACGCGACTGCGGACTCCAAATTCGAGGGCAAGAAGGCGGCGTTCTTCTATATGACCGCAGCCGACCTCTCCACCATCTCGATCTATGGTCAGGGCGACTCGCGCACGGCCTTCCTCTCCGATCTCGGCTTCGACCTGCCTGAGATTGCCGGTAACGTCGACACCTTCTACCAGGACATCAGTGCCGAGAACGCCGATCAGCTGGCCGACGTCGACGTGATCGTGAGCTACGGCGACAGCGATGAACTACTCAAAGCGCTGCAGGCCGACCCCCTGTGGAGCACACTGGCGGCCGTGCAAAACGGCGCGGTCCTCTCGGTCGGATCCGGCGATGCGCTCAGCGGCGCTGTAACGCCGACCGCGCTGTCGATCCCGTGGATGCTAGAGGACTACGTCGGCCTTCTGGACGGTGCCGTCGCGCTCGCGAAGTGACCTCTATGCAAGTGACCGCCGATGACCGCCGCCGCGCCCCCGCCACTCAGGTGGGGGCGCGGCGGCGGTCGATGACGATAGTTGGCTTGATCCTCGCCGTCGGCATCGCAATCCTGCTTTCTCTGGCATTCGGGTCGCGAACCGTCTCCATAGCGGAGATAGTCGAGGGATTGACCTCCTGGGCACAGGGGCGCACCCCGGCGGAAATCGGAGCGATCGCGGTGCAGGAGCGCATCCCGCGCACTGTGCTCGCCATCATTGCCGGCGCAGCGCTCGCACTGTCGGGGGCGCTGATGCAGGCGATCACCCGCAACCCCATCGCCGACCCCGGCATCCTCGGGGTGAACACCGGCGCCGCTCTCGCCGTTGTGTGCGGAATCGCATTCTTTGGAAT